>JAVHLM010000015.1:106797-162824 GCA_031082125.1 Candidatus Eremiobacterota bacterium | reverse complement strand
AGTAGGCGCTTGGAGCAAAGCTGACAGATTGCATTTCATTGTGCAGGGGTCTCATAGTAACTCTGTGTCAGGAGGCCGGGGATAATCTCCCGGCCGGCTCACTTGCAACATCACCATAGATGTGCTATTATATGGATGAGAGCTTCCCTGCAGCGTACGTGGGTTCTAAGGTGATTTGAGCCAACACCCGAACATTGGGAGCGGAACTCTCGCATACGTGTGAATGCCAGGCTTCGGCCAGGAATCCTGATATGCGAGGTCAGAGGGGTTCCCACCTGCGAAAGCAGGTTCAATGATCAAGGATCTACGGCTCTTGCGGGGAAGTTTTCTATTATACCTCTTCTTCCGGTCACAGAAGAGGAGACTCAAAGGAGCAGATCATGACCGCATCTCCCTTTGAAGTGGCAGTATGCACTGCCGCAGCACTGGTATTTTTCATAGTCATGTGCCTTATTCTCGCCTCGGTAAAGAAATTAAAGATAGTCGCCTTCATGCTGATCCTCCTTGCTCTCGTCGTTGAGTATTTTACCGTGATCTTCCTCTTCAACACGGAGCAGTGCGTGAACAACGAGAGGGTGCTGAGAATAGCGCTGGTGAAATATCACGAGGAAAAGGATGCCTTCCCTCCTCGCCTCGAAAGCCTCGTCCCGCGCTATATCAAAGCAATCCCCACATGCTCCGTCTCCGGAAAGAACGGTTACTCACCATCGTACAAGGTGCTTGAGAAGGGCAAGGAATGCACCTTCTGCTGCCCCGGGGACACCCATGCCTACCGGATAAGCCTGGGTAAAACCAAGAGCATCGTGCTCTATGAGAAAAAAGATTTCCCCTCCTTCGACTCCAGGAGAGATTACAAGGATCGCGTGAAATAGGTCACTGATGCACTTCCCCGCCAGCGATATCACCGTCTCTCCCTGGGGGCCTTTCCTCTACTCCTTCGCCATCTCCTTTTTCTCCTCTCTGGGAGGCCTGTCAGGCGCCCTCCTGCTGGTCCCCTACCAGCTTTCAGTGCTGGGCATCACGGGCTCTTCAGTGAGCGCCACCAACACAGTGCTCTCCCTCATTATTGCCTGGCTCTCCTTTTCCTACCTTCTTGCCATCTTCCGCGAGAGGAAAGTGAGAGCAAAATGTCTAAAACGTGATTATGATTCATCATGAGCAGTTCCTCACCCTTTCCATGGGGAGGGTCCGTTACAAAGAGTCGGGCACAGGTTTTCCCGTGATACTCCTCCACGGCAACGGGGGAGACCTTGAAAGCTGGGCCTCGACCATCGGCCCCATGGCGAGAAAATTCCGCGTCATTGCCCCTGACCTGCCCGGGTACGGCCGCTCCGAGAAGCCGTCATCTTTTTCAATAGAGATGCTGGTCGCCTCTGTGGCGGAGATCGCCAGGCACTTCTCCCTCACCAGGGTCCACCTGGTTGGCAACTCCCTCGGCGGCGTCGTAGCCATTGAGTGCGCCACCAGATTTCCTGAACTTGTGGAGAGGATAGTGCTTGTGGGGACTCCCTCGGTAGATAAAAATGAGCTGGAAAAGACTCTCAGCACGCTCACCACCTGGATCAAGGCCGATGGAACACCCCGTGTTTCCGTGGAAGATGCCCGCCTTGTCTTTCCGGGAGCTGATACGAAAATAACAGCCCTTATGAATGAAAGCCTCGCCCAGGCCGGCATTACATTCAGCACGGCCAATGAGGCACTCAGGAGCTATGACATGAAGGGCGCCCTTGCATCATTCAGCAAGCCCGCTCTCATTATCTGGGGCGACCAGGACCGTATCACCTCGATCAACCACGCCTGGATCCTCTCGCGGCTTATGGGCGGAGCCCCCGTATGGCTCATAAAGGGCGGCGGCCATTCTCCGCAGGTTGATAAACCTGGAGAATTCAACAGGATGCTTGGGGAATTTCTCTCGGGCCCGGGCAGGCCTGATGAGAAAACAAGAAAAATAAGGGGCAATGCAGGTAAATAACCCCGGCAGAGTAAATATAGCATATGAGCGGCATGCTTGGTGGCTTCGCTGAGGAGGTTCGGCATGGAACAGGCAATGATTGATGAAGGCCTTAAGAAGCTTTACGAGACCCATCCGGAATTGGACATGGAGCTTGCAGGCTACTTTGAAAAGGATTCATCAACTCTTGTCATTGAATGTTATGCCAATGACTCCCGGAAGATGCTGGATTCCCACCTGGATCTCTTCCATGACGTGCTTTACTACATCCCCGTCAAGACAAATGGAAACAGATATCGCTTTCTTCTCTTCACTTTTCAAGACAGGAATGATACCCAGGAAGATCCTGAGCACACCGTCGCCATTGAGACCTCACTTGAGCTTCTGCCGGACACGGGGGGTGTCACCGAGGCAGGATGGAATGCTTACACAGGCCAGCTTCTCTATACCATCGACGGCACTCCATGCCAGATGCCTTCACCTTCCGGCTTTCTTGATGAATAATACCGCATTGGGACAGAGCTGAATGGTGTACTATGGAGATTAAGTTTACCCGGATCGCGCTGCTGAACGGCAGCTACGAGAGTGCCAATGTCACCCTTGACTACGGGGAATTTTCATTCCGCTGGATAGACATCACCCATGCCTTTGCCGTGAAGGTGAAGACCTTCAGCAGGGAAGAGCCCCCCCTGCTTATTCTGAAGGTAAGGGGGATGGAGGGCTTCTACCATATTGACGGCACAAAGATCAATCCCCGCCTCTTCACCTTCACGGCAAAGGAGAGCCATGACAGCACTTCCAGGAAGAACTATGTCACTCCAAGGACTGTTGATATTTTCGAAAAGAGCTTCAAATGGATCGCCGAGGAGATCTGCTCGAGACTGGAGAGAGCTTATATTGACAGGCCTCTTGTCGAGTGCATACAAAGCAGCATAATCTTTCTCCCCGTCTTTTCCACGATCCAGGACGCGGGGGCTTACTGCGCCCAGATTGTCGAGGCAATGCCCGAAGGGAGCGCCAAAAAAGCGCCCTCAATCGAGGCGATCACCGAGGATCTCAGAAAGGTGCAAAAGCCCTCCACAGAGGAGGAGAAGTGGAAAGAGGGCGCCATAATAGAGGGAAAATACACCGTCCAGCAGATCATGAAAGGCGGGATGGGAATCGTCTATGTGGTCTTTGATCCCGAGGAGGTGGCCTTTTTCGCCCTCAAGACCTACCAGCAGCGTTACCTCTGGAATGAGCGGGTCATCAATCAGTTCATCAAGGAGGCGGCGATCTGGATCAACCTGGAACGCCATCCCCATATCGTGCAGGCAAAGCTGGTAAGGATCGTACAGGGGAAGCCCTGCATATTCCTTGAGTATGTGCAGGGCTCCAACCTTGAGGATGAGCTGAAAAAGGGCCCTCTCATCCTCAAGCAGGCCCTGAGCTTCGCCATGCAGTTCTGTGACGGAATGCATTACGCATTCCGTAAGCTGGGCCTTATCCACAGGGACATCAAGCCTTCAAACTGCCTCATAACCAGGGATGGGATTCTCAAGATCTCAGATTTCGGCCTGGGAAAAATATTTGATGACAATCCCGTAGAAGGCGAGCCGCTTGTCATCTCCCTCAAGGATGGTGGCAAGAAGGTAACAAGCTCTTCTACCTCGATGGCAGGGACTCTGCCTTTCATGGCGCCGGAGCTTTTCACTGATCTCAAGTCCTCGAGCGTAAAGACCGATATCTATGCCTTTGGCATAGTGCTCTACATGATGCTGACAGGCTTCAATCCCTTCTTCAACGAGGATCCCTCGGAGGTGGTGCAGAACCACCTCTTCAAGGAGCCTGAATCACCGGATTATTACAATACCGAGATCCCCCATTCCCTCGGCGAGATCCTGCTCACCTGCGTGAAAAAGAACCCCGAGGAGCGCTTTGACAGCTTTTTCACCATCAAGGAAAGGCTTGAAAAAGTGTATGAAGAGACTTTTGGCACCCCTTACGCGCTCGAGGAGACCGAGGACATTTTCTCCGAGGATGACTGGATCAATAAGGGTATTTCCCTCGCCTCACTTGGAAGGCACCGTGAGGCGGTGATCACCTTTGATCAGGCTATCATCATCAATGAGGAGTCAATAAAGGCCCTCATCATGAAAGGCCGCTCCCTCCTGGAGCTCAAGAAGTTTGAGGAAGCTCTCCAGTGCTTCAACGACGCCATGCAGAAAGATCCCGAAAACTGGGAGTCCTGGTATTACAAGGGCGAGGCCCTTCTTGCCCTTGAAGCCGTCGAGGAGGCATTTAACTGCTTTGACTTCGCCCTAGAGCTGAACCCTACAAGGGCAGAGGTTTTCACCAGCAAGGGAAAGGTCCTGGCCCGCATGGGCCACAGGAAAAGAGCCCTCGAGTGCTTCAACAGGGCCCTCGCGCTTTTCCCCGAGAATGAAGAGCTCCTTACGGAGAAAGGCAATGTCCTGCTGGAGTACCAGATGGTTCAGGAAGCCGATGAGTGCTTCTCCAAAGCCATCGAAATCAATCCCCGCTTTGTCAATGCGTGGATCGCAAGGGGAGAAGCCCTGTACCGTCTTGGATTTTACCAGGAGTCGATAAACCATTACCAGAAAGCCCTCACCCTCTCTCCCCAGGATCCTGAAACCAATGTGAAGATAGGGAACAACTACCGTGAGCTCAAGAATTATGACAAGGCCCGCGCCAGCTATTACAAGGCTCTCCAGCTCGACAGGAAATTCAGCGGCGGTTATCTCGGCAATGCGAGGCTCCTTGCCGAGATGACCCTCCGCGAGCGTGCACTTCAATGCCTGAAGCAGGCACTGAGCGAAGGCCTCAGCGATATCCCCATAATGCTGGAAATGGCAAGGATCCACCTGAGTATGGGGTATTTTAAAAAAGCGCTCTCGGTATGCTCCCAGATCCTTTCGCAGGATATTTCCAACAGGGATGCGGGCCTCATATCGGACTCAGCTTCCTACTGGAACGGGGAAAAGGAAAAAATCATCCAGGCAATCACAAGATACCGCCCCATTGAGGAAAAAAAGCTTTACGGCGATCCTCACACCCTGCTCGCTACTTTCTGCGATATCGATGACGCCATCACCCACCTCAAGGACAAGATAGCCATCAAGGCTGATGCAGATCTGTGGTATCTTCTCGCCCGCATCCAAAAAATGGCGGAAGCTTATGACGACACCTGCTTTTCCTGCGAGCAGGCCCTTCTCCTCAGGGATGACTTCCAGGAGGCCCGCAACTTCCTGGACGTGACGCAGAAAGAGAACGAGGCTGCAAAAAAAGCCCGCGAGGACAAAAAGGGGTTCCTGGGAGGGCTCTTCAAGAAAGAGGCGAAACCGCCGTCAACGGCCGGCGACTGGTTTGTGCGGGGCCTCAGAAAAATGAGGAGGGGCGATGAAAACCAGGCACTTGAGTCCTTTCAGCAGGCCCTCAAGTTTGACCCCTCCATGGCCTGCTGCTGGTTATGCATGGGAAAGCTGCTGAAAACCATGGGAAAGAATGAGAAAGCCGAGCAGTGCTTCAGCACCTTTGCCACCATGTCTCCCTATTCACCGGGCTACTATAAGTACAGGATTCTCAGCGCGCCTCAGGATATTGATCCGGGGACTCTTGAAGACTACTATCACCGGTGGATAGGCCTCCTTCCCCAGAACCCCTATTCATGGCTTGCATATTTCAGCTACCTTATAGAGAACCAGAAGGAGGAGGAGCTTTACCTGCTTACCATCGAACTCCTGGAGAATTTCATCAACAGGTGGACCCTCTCAAAAAAGAGCGCCCTTTACTGGAACCTCAGGGGGATCCTGGCCGTGTATCTGAAAAGGCACGAGAGGGCATCTAAATTTTTTGCAAGGAGCCTTCACTACAGCGCTTCAAACCCTTTTGCGGTGCTGGGGACGGCAAAATGTGACGAGCTCTCGGGAAAGACGCAGGAAGCCCTGCGCATTTACAAGAAGCTCTCGGAGATGGACAACGCCGCCGTAATCGGCCTTTACCTCTCGGCGAACCTTCAGATAGAGGCAAAAAATGAAAAGGAATCCACGAGGCTTATCGAGGAAGCCATCAAGCTCAAGCCGGCATCGTCCCTGCTCACCATCAAGAAGGCCCAGATTTTCGTGGAGTTCGGAAATTTCGGGAAATTCATCGGCTTTTATTCAAGCCTCTACCACCTCACTCACTACTCCGTGCTGCTCCACCAGCTGAGGGCACGATCGCTCGCAAGCTCTGGAAAGCTCCATGAGGCCCTTACCGTGATGAAGGACGGCCTTGCCTCTAAGGCCGACAACATCCACCTGCAGAAAGGCGCCGGCGCCCTTCACCTCACGGCACACCTTCCCGAAAAGGCCCTTGAATATTTTGAGAACATACTCTCCCTTGATCCCCTCAACGGTCCAGGCCTGATAGGGAAAGGAATATCCTGCTACATGATGCACCGTTACAACGAGGCCCTCTCCCAGTTCGAGAAGTTTCTTGTCCATTACCCCCTTGATCCCCAGATATGGCTCCTCCTCGGCGCCACATGCTTCCAGGTGAACGATTACGAAACCTCGGAGAGCTACTTCAGAAAAGCCCTCGATATCCAGAACCGCTTCACCAAGGGCTGGTCCAACCTGGGAATATTCTGCCTCAAGCGGGGGAAATTTGCCGAGGCCCTCCACTATGCAGAGAGGGCCCTGAGGATCGACACTGAAAACGGTTATGCCTGGATGTGCCGCGGCGCCGCGTACCGGAAGCGGGGAAACCTTGACGAGGCATACCGGAGCATCGTGAAGGCCCTTTATTACGTGCCCTTCGATTTCTATGGGTGGACCCAGCGGGGCCTCATAGAGTTTGAGCAGAAAAAGATCGCCGAGAGCTTCGAGAGCCTGTCCAAGGCCGGCGAGACCGGTGAGAAGAAGGGGTGGGCCTGGTATAACCTGGGAGTGCTGTCCCTTCACCTCAAAAAGGTCATGGGCACAGAAAGATATTTCAACAAGGCCCTCTCGCTTCAACCTGACCTGACCGACGCCATTATAGGAAGGGCGGTGCTCTTCAAGCTGCAGGGCGACAGGAACGCGTCGGAAAAAGCCCTTCAGGCACTCGAGGGAAAGAGCGGCGATATTTACCAGAAATGGAAGGACTGCCTCGAGGAGGAGACCGTTTCCCTTGCAGGACTCCCGCTTATGGACGAAAGCGAGATTCCATTTGATCTGCCCCTGAATTTCGGGCTTGAATTCACTGAGCCCCTCCATGTGCTCCACTACCAGAGGCTTGACGATAATTTTTAGCGGGTTATCTGATCTGGATCGTGAAGGTCTTCTGCTTTGCAGGAGGCTTATTCTTCTCCCAGGGCCTCACGTATTTAAGGGAAATTGACACCAGGCCTTTCCGCTGCGCCCTGAAGGTCCATGCCTCTGAGCCTCCTGCCCCCGGTTTGGGATCCCGGGGCTCAAGATACTCTGATTTCACGAAGGTAACCAGCTTTTCATCCAGCGGGCCGTCAAGCTCCCACTTGTAACCTGTCGTCTCGTTGGAAGGAACCGTGATGGTGAACTCTTTCCCGGCCTCGGCCTGGAGCGGCTTTTCGGAAGCCTCCACAAAGACCACGAAGGTGGCGGTGGAATCTTCCCCTGGTGTGTCCTGCCGGGCACGAACGTATTTTAAATGAATGGAGGTCTCTCCCCTGCCCACGGCGCGGAAAGTCCATATTTCCCGCCCTCCGGCTCCCTTCTCAGGGTGCGAGCTGACGAGCTTCACTATCTTCTCATTGAGAGGGCTCCACAGGAACCAGCGGAACCCCGCGGCTTCCTTCGATTCCAGTGTAATGCTGAACTCTTTTCCCTCTTCCACTGCAAGAGGCTTCCCCATGGGCTTTCCCCCCTCTCCTTCTGCTGCGGCAGGAAGGGCCTGCATCAGGACAAGAATGACTGCAGCCAGGAATGCCAGATAAAAGGCCCTGACCATAAAACCTCCTAGGTGATATAATGCTTCTCTTTGAAAACTTTCCATTCAAGGAGGTTTTCCACGTCGTTCACCCCTGCGGAATAGACATTCTCGGCATAATGGACCGTTACGAATCCCCTGCCCTTGTAAGTCTTTTCAAAGTACTGCTCGGCCTCGTCAAGGTCTTTTTCCCACCCTTCCTGACCTTCCTTCACCATCACGGGGTACCATGCAGTACCGTCTTTCATGCCGAGCCTTATTACATAAACCCATCCCTTTTGTGGTTTCACGCCAGGTTCACTCATATTCTCCCCTTTTATCTATAATAACACTATTCCCACTGAAGTTCATAGAGAGCTCGGGAGTTTCTGGAACCCCGATGGACTTGCCGCTCAATGGTTTCTGGCCAGGCGCTCTCTGCGTCAGGTGGAGCAGATCTGCCTGTGCTCCTCTGCAGCGACGGCCCTCTGCATCCCGCTCAGGGAGTCCAGCACGGATCTGGGAAGATCGGGATGGAGGTTCTTGTAGCCCGTGTTATGCCAGAGATCGGCCGCCAGGCTCGCTTTCAATGTCGTGAGCTGCACCTCGCAGGGTACGCCGTCCACGGTCACCGTGTAGGTGAGAACCCGGTAAGGGCTGTATTTCTTCTTGGGATTTGAATAGAAGCTGTCTTTCTCATGGATGTTCTCCTTGCCGAAACGCTCTTCAAGGCGCACCATGACCTGCTCGAGTTGCTGGGGGGTCCTCACGGTGATCCTCCCGCCCACGGCATCGGGCATATCGGCGAGGCAGTAATCCGGCCGCGGGGCCTTCCCGTCATTTCCCTCCCTCATGCGGTGGATCTTGTCCACTATGCCGTCCGCTCTCTTGGCCCTCGCGTTTATGTCGGGATAGCCTTGCTCCCTGGGCATTCCCTCAACGACAGCGTTGAGCTCCCTGACAAGGGCCGGCATGATATCCTTCCTCAGTCTGCCGGCATGCTCATCGAGAGCGCTGAACTGCTCAGGTGAAGGCTTGTCGCCCGTGGAGTAAAGGAGGCTGTCCCTGGCAAGAAGCTTCTCTTTGAGGAGCTCCGATTTCTTCTGGCCGCTTGCGGTGTCAATATTAAACTCGGCATCATTCGAGCGCATGAGGGGCCTTGAAGGATCAAAGTGCCTGTCCACTTCGGTCCTGAGCTCCTCGCTTGAGAGAGGCTTCTTGGATGCCATGTCCTTAAGCTCGGCGATGACCGCTTCTCTTCTCTCCGGATCCCGGAGTGATGCCACGATATTCATCGGGTGTGATGAATCGCCAAGATACTTCTCAATCGTGAGAGCAAGACCTGGCTGTGCGGCCAGTTCCTGGCTCAGCCTTGCAACGAGGGGCGCATCCTTGCTGCTCACATCGGAGAACTCGTCAAAAAGCGCTATCGAGGTGGGGTTGGCTGCACTTCCCGCTACCACCGCATTCTGCGTTGCAGGCAGGGAGAGCGATGAAAGGACTTCGTACGGAGAAGGGACAGGGGCACGGGGAGCCTCGGCCTTTACCTCCTTCGCGGCAGGTTTTTCCCGCTTCTCAGTCTTTTCCGCCTTTGCCGACGGAAGCTTGATATCGACGGAATCGCCGGGCGCCTGCGAAGTCTCCTCGTGGAGCGGCTCTATTGCAGGCAGTGTTTTCTGGGGTGAGATGCCCTGAAGAGGCGGGGCCCCCTGCAAAGGAGTAAAACCACTTATTATCGGCTTGCTGTCCATATAAGCATATCCTCCCTGGAACACCTTGGTCTGGAGATTCCCTCTCTATGATATATCATTGCGCCGGGGAAGTATATGTGCCCTGTGTTAAAAAAATGTTAATTTTCAGCAGACTTTTCATGGTCTGGCGCCGTATAGAGCGCTGTATAGCCTTCATTGTGCCAGGCCATCATGCCGCCTTCCAGCTTCCTCACCTTGTGGAACCCCGCTAGGGCAAGCATCTGCGCCGCCGTGTGGGCTCTTCCTCCCGAATGGCATATCGTCAGAATCTCCCTCTCTTTCGCATGGTCAAGCTCGCCGAGGCGCCTGGCCAGCGATCCTATGGGGATATGCACTATGCCGGTGAGGTGTCCCGTTCCGCCTGTAAGCTCCCGGGCTTCACGGACATCTAGAAGAAAGGGGGTCTCCCCTCTCTCAAGCTTCTCCTTGAGATCAGCGGCAGACAGGGTGAGCACTTCCTGCTCGTTGACATTTTTCTCCAGCGTGCCTTTCACCTCGCACGAGGGGAGATCGGCAGGAATCCATACCTTGCCGGGATCACGGGCGCATGTGGCGTTGGCGGCGAGAACCTCCTTCATCCAGTCGGCCGGGCCAAGCTTCAGGTCCTCGACAAAACTGATAAACTCCTCCCTTGTTCTTCTTTTGAAATGGGGATTGCGCTCCTTCTGCTCGTTGAGGGTCGAGGGCTTCCTGTTCCTGTATTCGTGGGCAGGATATACCACCAGGTGGCCCGGGAGAGCCCTGATTTTCTCCAGGCTGTCCCAGTGCCCCCCGGCGTCACCGCCGGGAAGGTCATCCCTTCCTGCGCCGCCGTCATCAAGGAAGAGCGTGTCGCCGGTAAAAATCCTGTCAGGAAAGACCAGGCAGATGGAATCCCTGGTATGACCCGGTGTATGGATCACCCTGGCGGTGAGGGCCCCCACCTTGAATTCAGAGCCGTCATGAAGGCGCATGGTTGCACAGGGTGCGGGCGACCTGCTGTGCATGAGGTACAGACAGCCTGTCCTGTCGGCAAGGACTGCGGCGCCGGAGATATGATCGGCATGGGTATGGGTGTCAATAACATGACTGAGGGCGAGCCCTTCTTTCTCAAGGAAGGCAAGGTATGAGTCAACACCATCCAGAACCGGGTCGATGAGTATAGCCTTCCTTGAGCCCTCTTCACCGACAAGGTAGGTCTGGCAGTAATGGCTGTTCAACTGGAGTGTTTTCATTGCGGTACACCTCTCACAAATTCTGGCTCCCGGACTCCCTGTCAATAGCTTCCCGCACCGTTGCAGTAAAAGCATTTCCCGTTTCCGTCGCAACCGTTGCAGACACCGTCATTGATGCTCTTGCCTGACCCCGCGGGGTAGCAGGACTGGCACTTGCCGGAACCGCCGCAGCGCGAGCATTTCGTGTCACCTCGGAGCTTCTCCTTTGCCAGGGATTTCTGCACATTGACGGTCCCTTTCTCCTTGTTATAGTCAAGGGTGACAGTCCATGTGCTCTTCCCCTCCTCGAGGGGAAAGTTGAGGGGAAGGAAAAGGGAGCCCCCTGACTCAACGGGAACAATGGCGGAAGCCGCGCTGTTGATAAAGACCGCGGGGGATTTTCCCTTCGCGGCAGCACCATTGAGAGAGAAGATCAGAGCCCCTGCAAGGACTGCGAGAAGAATCAGAATCAGGCCATACCTGTGGAACAATTTCACCATGACAATCACCTCCTCATTTCACCTATTCTCCCTTTCACCGCCTCTCCCTCCCTCCTCTTCAGCGCCAGTCGCCCAACAGGATGAAACCTGCCCAGTAAAAGGGGGAGGCCGTGTCTTTTTTGCCCATCAGTGATATCTTCGCCCTCCTGAGGGCCTCTGACCTGCCAAGGCCTTCCTTGAGGCCCGAATAGAACTCCCTGAACAGGAGAGCCGTTCCCTTGTCCTCTACCCGCCAGAGAGAAGCGATTACCGAGGGGCTTCCCGCGATGGCGAAGGCCGATGCAAGGCTTGCATATTCCCTCCCCGGGTTCTCATCCCCCAGGGCGCTCTCGCACGAACTGAGGACCACTATTGACGCCCCGGGAACCTGGAGCCCATATATGTCTCCGAGGTAGAGCTTTCCCTCGCCTCCTGAGAACTGGATATATGACTTATTGATATCATCTCTGTTGAGGCTGCTGTGAGTGGCAAGGTGTATAATCGAAGCCGAGGGTGCCTCCCTTGTGAAGCGCTCCTTTGTTGCCTCGCTGCCATGGTAGATCCTGGAAGAGCTGAAAATCTTTCCGATATCCTGCACCTCCTGGAGTGACGAGGGCACATCAGATCCAGCGGGAGCCCCAAAGGCGAGGAGGCTTGAAGGTGAAACAGATGCTCCTTTTGATGCGCCAAAAAGCTTTGTTATATCTGAAGAATAGAGGTATCCTACCGAAATTTCCTCGATGAGACTCGGTTTTCCCTCATCGCCAAGCACTTCAAAGGGAATGTACCATAGGAGGCCGCCGGGGATCACTTCAAGCTGTTTCTTCTTTGCTATCTCATCCTTCACAGGCGCAAGGAGATAACGGTAAAGGTGAGCACGGCTCTTCCCCGGGAAGGCACCGTGACGGCGCGAGAAGAGTTCCTCCCTGAACTGCCTCACGAGTGAATAAAGCTGCTCACGGGGCACTTCCACTTTTCTTATGGAAAAGCGGGCCCTGTCCACGAGGAAAATATAGAGGGCCTCCCTGGCCGGGTAATACTGGAGAAGGAGTGTATCCTGGGGAATGATGGGCTGCAGCGCCGCGAGATCGGCTCCCTGCATGGAGAGAAACTGCTCATAGTCAGGGTTTTTCTCCCTGATCTCGTTGATCACGGCAAAGAACTCCTGGCGGGTCTTCGCGAGAATTCCCGAGAGAAAATCAGTCCGTTTCTTATCATCTACATTTTCAAGATCACTCTGGATGGTCTTCATCGCGGAGCCCAGCGATTGCATCCTTTCCAGCAGTTTCTTGAGTTTTTCATCATTTTTAGAGAACTTCACAAGGTCAATATTACCGGCAACGTCAAAAGTTGCCGAGAGGTTAAAACAGCTTAATGCTTCATCATATTTGCCGTTCTTTATCAGAATCGCGAGAGTCCTCTCAAAAAGCTCCTTTACCTGGGCATCTCCCCTGCCTGCCTTCTGCCCTGTCAGGTCACGCCGGGTCATGTCAGAGAGTTCTTTTATCATCTCCCGGTAAAGGGCAAGCGCTTCACTCGCGCTCCCCTTTTTTTCGAGGAGACCGCCGAGCTTCAGCACCGTATCTCTCTCGTCGTAAATGCTCCCGATCGCTCTGAAGCCATCCATTGCCCGCCGGTAAAAGGCAATGGCCTCTTCATCCCTGCCAAGCGCCTCGGCATCTCTCCCCAGGTAAAAGCTGGCAAGCGCGGCAATCATCCTGCTCCCCGATTCTTTCAGCAAAGAGAGCGCTTCATTACTGCACCTGCTCGATTCCTGGTAATTCCCCATCTCGTGGTATTTATTGCTCATCCCCACCAGGATATGGGGGACAAGCCTTGGATTCTGCTGTTTCTTCGCCTCGTCGAGGGCTTCACGGTAATAATGGAGGGCTTTCTCCGGCCCCTCGATGTCCCGCGCCAGCGCGGCCATTGTGCAAAGAAAACTCATTTTCATGTCAGGCTGCAGGCCTGGTCCCTTGGAGCTTACCGCCTCTTTCAGGAGCCTCAGGGCTTCTCTCTTCTTCCCTTCTTCCATGTAGAGCTGGGACATGTAAATATAGCCCATCTGCTCCCACATGGGGGCGCCTCCCTGCATGAAGAGCTCCCTGGCTTTTCCATAATAGGTGATGGCTTCATCATTCCTCCCCCCTGAAAAATAGAAAAAACCGAGGAAAAGGTGGGCCATCCCTTCATCCAGCTTGCTTTTCTTCTCGTGGGCATAGGCAATCCAGTCCCTGTAGCCGCTGAGCACCTGCTCGCGAAGAAGAGGATCGGAAAAGATCTTTTTCATGAGCTCCCCGCTCACCGATTCCTTCATCGAGGTGAAGCGGGAATAACCTTTTATCCCCTGGGAGCTTCTGGACATGGACAGAGCGGTTGAGATGAGATAATATGAGACAGCTCTCTGGGGGGGCTTTGTGAGAGTCTTGATCTCACTGAGTGATGTCCTGATATCTTTCTCTGCCCGCTCCAGATCATAGGTGGCGATAGACACGATAATGGCGCCGAAACGGTTCTGAATCCTGTCAAAGGTATGGGTATCGCCTTCGTTGAAGGCAATGGCTTTGTCATAATACTCCAGGGCGTCCCGGTACATTGACTGCATGAGAAGGGTGTCACCTATCTTCGCACTTATCGCACCGGGGCTCTGGAAATGGAAAAACTCCCTGTCATCGCCCTCCGGCAGGGGAGGAAGCGATGTAGAAAGAGCAAGCGCCTCCCGGTAAAGCTTTATCGCTTGATTGTAACGTGCAAGGAAACTCAGGACGCCTGCCTCTGCCATGAGGCTCTTGAGAAGGCCTCTTTTATCGCCGCATGCCCTGTAGAGATCAACGCTCTCCTTATAAAGGGAGAGTGATGCAATTCTGTCATTCTTGAGGTAGGCAGTGAAATTCCCCTCGAGCTGCTTTTCCCAGGCCCTGTCCCGGGGATCTGTGCACCTGGCGGAGGCCTCTCTCATCTGAGCAAGCAGGGGCTCTAAACCGGATTTATCCTCCGTCGTGTAAATCTGTGAGATAAGAGCATAGCATGAGATGAGCGTGCCATAGTAATCGTGGGATGACTGGTAAAGCGAGAGGGCCTTTCTGCCGTAAAGTGTAGCCTTATCCCACCTGCTGAGGCCCTGGAAGAGATCGGCAAGCTGGAGGTTTACCTGGGCTGCCTTGCCTTTATTCCCGAGATTCTCAAACATGACCGCAGCAGAGAAGAAATCTACCATGGCCTCGTCGGTGCGGTTTTCCGCCCGGCTCACCTCGGCCTGTGCCTGGAGAAGCAGCGCCGCAAGATACGGCCTCCCTGACTCTCTGGCATCGTCCATTGCTGTGGTGCAGGCCTGATGAGCCTTTTCAAATTTTTTTTCAGCAGAGGCAAGCCGCGCGGCTCCCAATGCCGCCAGCAGAGAGCGCTCCCTGTCGCCGCAGGCCGCGGCTCGCTTCGACGCCTCTTCAAAGTTCTTCCCCGCCATGTCGTAAGCCTCGCGCGCGATTAAAAGCCTTCCTCTCAGGAGATAATAATCCGCCGCATTCTCAGGCGAGCTGTCTTTCAGCCCGGAGACCTCCTCAAGGACTTTCCAGGCCTCTGCGCGCCTGTCTTTTGAAAGATAATACCATGCGGTGAGGATACGGCCGGAAGCAATTCCCTCGCTGTTTCCCATGGCGGTGAAGATCCGCTCTGCGTCGGAGGCATCCCGGAAGAGGCTGTCATAAAGGCAGAGCTCGAAGGAAAGGCGGGCACGCCAGAGAAGCGCTTTCGCCTCTGCCGCTCTGTCCTTTTTTCCCCTGGCGATCCTGATCGCCCCATCAAGCTCTCTCCGGCATTCGGCGTACTGGCTCTTTTTAAGGCAGAGAATGCCCTTCTCAAGGCCCCCTGCCGGCTCTCCTGCCTGCAGAGGAGCCATTCCCGCCAAGATGAGAAAGAGAATTATTCCCTCAAGAAAGACTCTTTTCACCATTCTCACCTATCGTCTTCTCTCGAGCCTGCCAGGTGGCTGCTCTTCCCTTATTCTCAGTATTTCCCCTCACCGTTGCAGTAAAAGCATTTCCCCGTGCCGTCGCAGATGTAACATGGATTGCCAACGGCATTCTTCCCCGATCCCGCGGGGTAGCATGCCTGGCACTTCCCCGTGCCGTCACAGCGCTGGCATTTCGTATCGCCGCGGAGCTTCTCCTTGTAGAGGGTCTTCTGGATATTGAGGGTCCCCTTGGCCTTGTCATATTCCATGGTGACAGTCCATGTGCTCTTTCCCTCTTCAATGGGAAAACTGAGGGGCACGAGAAGAGTGCCGCCGCTCTCAAGGGGCGTTATCTCTGAAGGGGCATTGTTCACCGTTATCTTGAGCCCTCCCTCCTTCGCCCACATCGCCCCGAGGGAAAAAAGCAGAATTGCCGCCAGGCAAAACACTGCCGCCCTTGCGCCCCATGTCATGGTCTTTTTCATTGTGACACCGCCTTGTTTTTCTTGACTCTTCTCTATGAATATTCTTCCCCCCGGGGAAATGGACCTTTTCCCCATATCTTGACAGTTTTACAGTAATTTGCTATAATACTGTCAAGATGAACCTGCAAGATGGACACCTCACCATAGAAGAGCTTTCAAGGGAAGTGGAGAACCTGCTGAGGAAAAGGGGCATTGACAGGAGCCTCCCCGACAACCGTGTCTCCTCGGTGCCCGATACAAGGACCATCAGGTACTATACCACGCTGGGCCTTCTTGACAGGCCTTCCCAGTCGGGCCGCCACGCCCATTACGGGAAACGCCATGTGCTCCAGCTCATGGCAGTCAAGGCTCTCCAGGCCCTCGCACTTCCCCTCTCCCGGATACAGGAAAAACTCTACGGGCTGAGCAATGATGAGCTGGAGGCCATGCTCACCGCCGTCGAGGAGGCCCGGAAGGATGAAGGTCCTCGGCCGCTCCCCGTCATCTCGCTCCAGGAGATTATCCTTGAGCCCGGCTTCAAGATCGTGGCGGAAAAAGGGTGGGAGCCCCCGGGCGACCCCTCACTGCTGCTTCAAAGGTTCAAAGCGGCCCTTGCCGCATTAAAAAATGCTTCTTGCTGAAGCGAAAGGAGCCCATACCATGGCTGGAACGACAAAGACAGAACTCCCTCTTCTCGAGCTGAAAGGCGAGCCCCTCAAGAGGGCCCTCGGGATGCTCACCCTCAGCACTCCCGGCGGCAAAGTGGCGCTTCCCCTTGCCTCGGTGGATATCACCGCATGCGTCACCGAGCGTATCGCCGAGGTGACGGTGACAGAGGTATTCAGGAATACCTTCACTGAGCACCTGGAGGCGGTCTACATCTTTCCCCTCGCAGGGGGCGCCGCCGTCACTTCCTTCGAGATGAAGGTGAAGGACAGGGTGATAAAGGGAGTCGTGAAGGAGCGCGAGGAGGCCCGCCGGGATTACCAGAAGGCCCTCAGTGACGGCAAGAGGGCCGCTCTGCTGGAAAAGGAGCGCGATGATGTGTTCACCGTGCAGGTGGGAAACGTGCCTCCCGGAGAGGAGATTTCCGTCAAGATCACCTACTGTGAGGGGCTCCCTTACTTTGAGGACGGCTCGACGGAAATCAGGCTGCCTCTCGTGGTGGCGCCCCGCTATATCCCCGGGGCGCCCCTGGAAAGGGATCAGGTGGGCCGGGGTGTTGAAGATGACACCGACGTGGTGCCTGACGCCTCCCGCATTACCCCGCCGCGCCTTGTCCCCGGGATGGATCCCGCCGTGCGCCTCGGCATCAGGGTGGAGTTCCTGCCATCTTCACACAAGGGAGAACAAGGCTTTGCCGACCTGGTGTGCTCACAGCACGCCACCAGGACGTCAAACGATAACGGCACCATCACCGTGGAACTCGCCCGCGAGAGCGAGCGCCTCAACAGGGACTTCGTGCTTCGCTGGCGCCTCGCCGGCGAAAAAGTCACCACCAGGTTCATCACGGCCCTGAGCGCTCAGGGAGAACGGTACGGCATGATCTCACTGGTTCCTCCTCTCAGGGAAGGCTTCAGGGGCCTTGCCCGTGATGTCGTATTCATCCTTGACCGCTCCGGCTCGATGGAAGGCATCAAGATGGCCTCGGCAGCGAGGGCCTGCGCGCTCCTGCTGGCAACCCTCGAGCCCAGGGACCGCTTTGCCATCCTGGCCTTTGACGACAAGGTGGAATGGATGGAGCAGTCAGCCGAGGGCAAGGTGCACTGCTTCGTCCATGCCGACGAGGATGGACAGGAGAAGGGGAACAGGTTCCTGCGCGGCATTGACAGCCGCGGAGGAACAGAGATTGACCGGGCGGTAAACGATGCCCTCTCGAAGATTTCATCGCGGCAGGAATCGGCGGCCCTGCCCCTTATCGTGCTCCTTACCGACGGGCAGATCGGCGATGAGTCCCGGGTCCTCAAGACCATCCAGAAGTCTCTCGGCAGCACGCGGATCTTCACGGTGGGCATTGATACCGCTGTCAACGAAGGCTTCCTGAAGAGGCTTGCCGGCCTTGGAGGAGGCACCGCCGCCTTTGTGGCGCCGGGAGAGTCGCTCGAGAAAGCCCTCAGGACCATAGGACGCGAAATCGGCGCTCCCATAGTAACTGACATCTCGATAGCCGACGAAGGTGCCCAGGCCGACAGGGCGTCGCTGGCACCTTTCCCCGTTGCCGATCTCTTTGCGGGGAAGGCAACCTGCGTCTATTTCACCCACAAGGCAGTGGGAGCGCTGAAAGTAAAGGGGCGCCATATCGACGGCTCTTCCTTTGAGGAGACCATAACCCCCGAGGAACTGCCCCTCCATGCCCTCTCTTCCCTCTGGGCGCGATCCCGCATTGCCGACCTGGAAGACCGATTCAGGATAGAGCCCCAGAGGCAGCAGGAGATAAAGAGGGAAATTATCGCCATATCTACAGGCCACAGCATCCTCTCTCGCTTCACGGCATTCATCGTCGTCGATGAGAGCGAGATCGTCAACAAGGATGGCTCGCGGCGAACGGTGGTGCAGCCCGTGGAAATGCCGGACCAGTGGGACATGAAGCTCAAGCAGCAAAGCGCGCCAAGGGGAGCAGGTGCCCCTGCTCCGGGCTTCATGGCAAGTCTCTCAGCAGCGATGCCGATGATAACGGCAGCTGAGTGCTTCTCCCCAGCGATGGATGAGTGCTTTGAGGGTGCGATAGCCGCTGAAGGAATGCCCGGTCCTATGAAATCAATCTCAAGGATGGCGAAGACAATAGGAGATATCGCCGCAAAAGGCAAGTCCACGAGCCCTGTCAGGAATGAACTCGTGCCGAAGCCCGAGCCCATGGAGAAGAAACCGCAGATGCAAAGGCAGAAGGCCCCCTCCATCCCCTTCGGCCAGGCCCTCGAGGAGTACAGGAAATCGGTCGAGGAGGCCCTCCAAAAGCTTAAAAAAGGACAGCTCCCCGACGGCGAGCTCATGGAAAAGCCCCGCAAGGCTCTCCTGGAAATCCTTGGGGACTACGAGAGAGCCCATGAGCTTCCCGAGCTTATGAAGTTCCTGCGCACCGAGGCCGTGGAGCTCGTGGCCTCGCTTTCCGTGCCGGGTGTGAAGCCCCAGTCGCTTGCGGCCCTCTTTGAAAAGCATTACAAGGCTCTCGAGCTTATCCTGAAAAATATCGGCGCCAAAGGCACTGCACCACCTGATGCCGCAGGCGCCTTCTGGGAGGAAACCATATAGAGGCCCTCCCGGGAAAATCGAAAAGCCCCGGCCGTCGAGGCCAGGGCTTTTTTTATTCAAGCCATGATTGAGCCCTTATGAAGCCGCAGCCTCATTGCGACCGGCCTTCAGCTTCAATGCGTCGATAACCTGCCCGGAGTAAGTGATCCAGAGCCAGTAGAGAAAGGCCAGGAAGAATGCCGTCATTCCGTACTTGAAGAACTCTCCAAGGTGTGTGCGGACGGCGATGAGCACTATAAGCGAAAGAACCGCCATGGCACCCGCTTTCCTTGTGACACCGCGGTTCGCCAGGGCCACGCCCATGGCCAGCACCGCGCCGAAGGAAACCAGCAGAAGCGCCGAGTATATCCAGTTCTGGTAGCAGTATGCTATGACGGCAGGGCTCCTGTCAATGACCAGGAGCTTGTTGAAGCGGTAGAGCCTTCCCGCCTGGGGTATGCTTATCTTGACGGGGTTGACTCCTTTGGTGCTGCTCGACACTACCTGGTCGATCCTTGCCAGGGTGGCTCCCTCAAAGTCACGCTGCCTTGCAATTGAGGGCTTCATCTGTAACTTGTCTTTTCCCGCAACACTTATTTCTGATTCCTCCTTCATGCATTTCTTTTCCATGGCGGCTTCATTCTGCTGAAGGTCGCCAGGTGCGCTTACCCTCTCAGTGACCATACGGACGTCGGACTCGGTGACAAGCTGCATCGTTCCACCGAACCTGAGCACGCGCTGCTCCCTGGGAAGGTAGAGGGACCAGTAGAAATCCGATATGGGGATACTGCAGAGGGGGGGAAGCACCTTCTTGGCCGTGAATCCCCTGAACTCTCCCAGGTCAGTGAGGTAGGTGATCTCCACGATGAAAGCCTCAGCTGCGCCCTCCCCTTTTGACTTCAGGAGGGGGATCTTGACGGCATCGCCCTTGCCTTTTACAGGCTTCACCGGCAGGTTGTTTACGAAGGCGCCAAGGAGCCTGCTGCGGAGAGGAAGGGTGAGATCGAGGTACTGCTTCTCATTGTTCCTCATCTCGTAGGTCAGGGTGGTGATGCCAGTCCCTTCATCGTTTACCACGGTAATGGCCCTGGCAATGTCAATGGTGGTGGCAAGCACAGGCACCTCGTCCAGTTTCCTCGTTTCAAGGGAGATCTGGCAGGGAATGGCCTGGTATTTGAAAGCCAGCAGGATTGGCTTTGCCGCCTTATTTCTCACTTCGAGAGGGAGGTCCTTCTCGTCGATCCTCCCTGCGCCCTGGAGGCCCGCCATGGTGATCTCAATGTTATCCTCGGAGAGGCAGCCGAAAGTGCCCTTCTGGCGCTCCACGCCCAGGAGGCTGAGCTGCGGCAGGGGCCATGTGCTGTTAATCTTCCCGATTGGCTTTTCATATTCCACGGTGAGCGTGTATGAGCCCTCGACACCCGATGAGAGAAGGACGCTGATCACATCCTCATCTTTTCCCTCTTTCTTTTCCCAGTTAAGGAAATTCGCGCCGCTCACGTTCACTATGCCTGCACCCTTGGGGATTGCAAATGAGAACTGGCTCACCTTGTTATAAAGTATGGAGTAGTTGATGAAGCTCGTGGCGGTGATGGCGTCCTGTTTCACCGAGAGAATCGTGTCGATGACGGCATAGAGTTTCGGTCTCTCGTTTTTTGCGGCCTTTATCACCGACGGTATGACCGCTTTGGGAGTCCACGAGATAACGACATCATTTTCTGCCGAAGGGATCGTTGCCTCAACAACCGTTTTCCCGTTCTTCTCATATTGCGACTTGATTATAGCTGATGCTATCGACACCTGGGCCCTCGTCATGGGCACCACGGCATCGATATTGGACACCGTTGTCTGGGGGACCGCGAAAGCTATGGAAGTCGTGTTGCTATTTTTGGATGTGTTCACATAAAAGGCCACCTTGAGGCTGTGGGTGCCCTCGCCTTTTCCCATGAAGCAATAGTTTCCATCCTTTACAAAGAGGGGCAGCTCATTGCCGTCAAGCTGGACGCTGCTTATGGCCACGCTTTTTTTCACAAAAGGCACTTCAACCCATCCCGAGCCGTAGATGACCAGGGAGATATCTCCCTCCACACGGGCGTTCCACGGCGTTGCCGTGACGGCATAGCGGCCGCTTGTGAAGATATACCTGACCGGCAGGGTCTCGCCTGGTGCCTTCGGGGCTGTGGGAGCACCGCCCGGAGAAGGCGGCTTCTTGGTGAGGTTCAGAAAGGTCTGGAGAGGCAGGGTGACGGTTCCGCCAGAGACATTCTCCTCTCCCCAGGCTTGAGGGACTGATGCCGTCATTATCACGGCGGCCAGCAGGGCGATGATCATGGCAGTGATTTTCCTTATCATGGCTTATCCTCCCTTGAATTTTTCTGACTGCAGAGATAGGCGCATGAGCATGAAAAATATTGCATCAGGGCAGGGAATTCTGCATGGTCCGGAACTGCGAGGAATCATGGCATCTGCGGGCGAAGTCTTATACCTCAGCGACCGATCGGGGGGGATTTGCTCTGCCATGAGAAGAAGACGCCCGGGGATAGCCCTTCTCACCGCCCTTCTCATCCTTGTATTTCTCTTCCTGCTGGGCCTCACTTATAGATTCTACTGCGACCAGCACCTGATCTTCACAAGCGATGTGGCCCGCCGCAACCAGCTTTACTACCTTGCCGAGGCCGGCATTGAATACTGCATTTATGATCGGGTCAACTGGCCTTCAGGATCCCCCCCGGCAGGGACCTTCCCCCTTGAATTCCCCTCTGGTTATGTAGAAGTTGACGTGATAGACGCAGGCGGTAACCTGGCTCTCATCTCGAGGGGGATGCTGCGGCGGACCCTCAACGATTCTCTCTTTTCCAGAAATGGCGTGGTCACCATTAGGGCCACAATAAGCACATCAGGAGAGATACTGTCATGGCGCGTGGAATAATTAAGCGCTCCTCAGGGAGGGGATTCAGCCTTACCGAGGTGCTCATTGCCATGGTGATATTCACCATCGGCATTATCGCCATCATGTACCTCTTCCCGCTGGGGATGCAGGAGATAAGCCGCACGAAGGACCTCACCGCAGCTATCTTTCTCGGGCAGGCCAAGCTCGAGGAGGTCCTGTTGCTCCCCGCCCACGTGGCACCTGTCGAGGAAAGCTCCTTTACCGAATACCCTTCGCTTTTCTTCAGGGTCACGAAAACAGCCTTTCAGAACAAGCCTTCTCTTATCCAGATTTCCGTAGAGGTCTCAAAAATGAGGGATGGAGGATCGGTGACCATCATGCGCTACGATGCCTTGAAAGGGGCGGGAGGCAACATTGAGAACAACTTTTAGACGGCCCCGGGGAGTGAGCCTCGCAGAGGTGCTGATTGCCTGCCTGCTTCTTCTCCTTTTCATGGGCGCCTGCTACACCCTTGTCACCAGGGCCCTGCGCACTTTCAGGGGGAGCGATGAGCGCCTGTACCTCCTCACGCAGGTAAGGATTGTATCGTATGCCCTCACCAAGGATATAAGGGGGGGAGAGGAGATTGTCGTTCCGAGGCCCTCCCTTATATCCATGAATGAAACCCCGCTCACTACAAGCGTACTTACCCTCAGAATCGTTCAGAACGGCATGATATACGCGGTATCATACTCCCATGACATGGCAAGGCAGTCCGTCGTGAGATCGCTCTATGATTATTCAACATTCAATGCCGAGCTCCCCGAGACCTGGGTAGCGCTGGAAAGCAAGGATATTGGGAAAAAAATTGAGCTCCTCACCTTTACCTGGGAAGACAGGGTGCAGCCCCAGGATCCCTCCATCATAACCAATCCTGCCCTGAATCCCCTCTCGCCCCACACGGTTCGGTTCGCTATGAAATCTCTGGACGCCCCCGGCTACCAGGGCTCGGGTATGTATCTCTGGTCAAAAGTGCGCATGAGGCAGTAAGGCTACGGGTAAGTCTTCATCCATATGGGCGCCGTGAAGGCCGTATAGGTATTCGAGACGCCCACCCGCTTTTTCACCTCGTATAAATCCCTCGCATTTTGAAGGCCCGTGATATCGGGCCGATGGTAAACGGCCTTTCCGTATATACAGCGGTAGCGGGATATATCATCGAAGATGCGGAAAAAGGTCCTGTTCTTGACCTCCTTGTCCCTGTGGCGGTCGAAAAAATAATTTCTCATGGGCGAGTGGAGCCCCGTGCATGAGACCTCCTTTGCCGCGAGCTGCCCCGGGGCATATTCATAGACCACCACGAAAGAGGCGCCGTCCAGGTAGAGATTGTCCTTGGGAGTATTGGCACTGTAGTCTACGGTGAGCTCGGCTTTCACGGGCCCCTGCAGATCCCTGCTCTCTCCCATCGTGGCAATGACGGAGCCGGAGGAATAATCCTTGAGCTGGAGCTTCAGGGAGCTCTGCTGGCCGGAAACGATAAAAGAGCTTATGTAGACGCGCCTGGAAGTCCTCAAGTGCTCCAGGAGGGCTGCCAGGGCATCGATGGTCTCATAGAACTCTCGCCGCGGCGTGGGGATGGCGTCCATGTAATCCTTCTCAAGCCACATTCCCATATAGGCTGCTACATTCCCGGAAGTGCTCGCGGTGTGGAATCCAAATACGGGGAATACCCTCCACATCCCCGCAAGCACGTTCCTGTAGGTGCCCTCCGAGACTGAGAGCCTCCCGGTGCCGTCAATAGATGTGACATCACAGCCGGCCATCATATCCCTGAGGCCTGAGCTGGCGTCATATTTCTGCCTGAAATACTCCGCCGTGGCGCCGGCGGGCCATGGCATGGTAAAAAAGCAGAGACCGCCCTGCCCGCTGCTGCCTTTAAGCCAGGAATTGAAGCCATTGAGCGTTTTCACCTGCGGTGTCCAATAAGGATGGATCTCGTAGGGCAGCTTGTTCTTGAAGGACATGCCGTCTTTGTCGCTTGCCGCGAAAATGCCGTCCATGAGACCGACAAGAAATGCCATGGCAACGATATTGCTGGTGCCCGGATTACTCTGCAGGTAGCCGTCCAGCTTTTCTTTGAAATATGCCAGGTCATCGACTATGCCATGGTCAGCGTCATCAGGAGTTCCGCCGCCAAGGTGGTTTCCGTCTCCCACGGCGGCAAGATAAGCGTAAGGCTCTTCATTGGTCACGAAGGATTTCCCCATGAAGGGAGGCTGCTCGTTGTCTGTGCTCGAGCAGATTCCCTTGGTGCTGAGAACCGCCACGGAGGGCTCATCGGCGTTGCCCGTCCACGTGAAGCCGGGAAATAGAGCGAAGGTCTTATCACTCACATAGTAGGCCTCCCCCTTGGTAAGAAGCCACGTGCGCAGGTTATGACCCGATCCCATATCCGCGAATACAATCAGATTCAGCCCGAGGGCGCGAAGTGCCGTCGAAGTGCCGTCAATGGTGGCAGTGCCGCCGGAGATCTGTGTCTTTGCGGCGAAATTGCCCTTGTAGAGCACGGTGTCCGTATAAGGCCACTCACTCCATGTCGTGTCAGGGAATGCCGGGCTTGTGTATGAAAGAATAAAAAGGCAGAGGGAAATAATGAGAATTTTCCCTCTGCCCATAGCCTACCCTCCCGGTTTGGTCTTATGCTTATTATACCATGCCGCAGGCAGCCAAAGCCACCTTACTGGCTCTCCGCCACGGCATAGGTGAAATACGCCACGTCTTTCGCCAGTTCCCTCGTGATGCCCCTGAAGGCTATTGAGCCGAAGGAAGGATAGGCGCTGGTGATGGAGACGCTCTCCCCCGTGGCCATCAGCACCTTGCTCCTGTTGTAAAGCTTGACGGTGAGCCTGCACTTTGCGGGGCGCGTTCCTTTCCACTCCTTGAGGTTGAAGCAGTAAAGGGTATCCATGGTCTCAGAGGGGAAGCTGAACTCCAGCGTGTTCCCGCCATCAACGGGGTAAGGCCCCATGCGGAAATCGTAGAACTTGTCCTGGCCAGATGCCGCACCTGCGAGAAAAATCACCATAATGACCGACAGCAGTAAAAGAATCTTTTTCATGGAAACCTCCTTCTTTATAAACCCTGGGTATTATTCTCCCTGTCTTGCCCCTCTTTCCGCATGCTTGATAAAAAGCTCCTGGACTTTCCCGAGCTCCACCGGGGCCGCGCCGGGAAAAACCTGGTGAAAGCCGTCATCCTGCCCCTCCTCTGATTCCAGGAAGAGACTGTACCAGCGGGTTTCATAATCGGGGAGCTTCTGCTGCGCCGCCGAAAGAGTGCTTTGCTCCTTAATAAAGGAAGCCACGAGCTTTTTCTCCTCTTCAGTCTTCCCGGCGTAGACCGGCTCGCCCTTCCTGCTTAGGGCGGCATCATAGAGCTTTATGATGCCGTATTTCTCAGGGAGAGCTTTCAGGGCTTCCTTGATTTTGTCATTCTGCGCGGTGATGCTTTTCAGCTTCTCAGCGCTCCAGCGGGGCTCAAGCCTGAAAATGAAGCCACAGAGCGCTTTTTTCCCATATTTCCTGATGCGCGCCTCCCTTTCTTCCGGTTTTTCCGCAGGCGCATTGATCCTGTTTCCCGCAAGGACCCACACGGGGTCGCTCCGCTCTACCATAAGGCGGTCCTCGTCAATCCAGAGCTTCCAGCCCGCGGGGAGGGCAGCGGCTATGGCACTGAGGCAGGGATCATCCTGGTGCTTCACACTCACCAGGTCTTCATCCTCCCACTTCACATCGGTGATGCCATGCTGTGCCGCGTATGCCTGCGCCTCGGGAAGAGAGGAAAAGATCCTGGTGGTTTCATATTCGCAGAACTGCTTTTTCCCGTCAATCACTACCTCGATGACGCGCCGCTGGGCTTCACCGGGTGGAAGAAGCTCCAGGAGGCAGTATCTCCTTTCCTGGGCGGCAGCGCATTTCGCACAGCGCGCCGGGCCCCTCTTGCAGTGCGCAACGGCAGACTTTCTTATGATGAAGCGACGCTCGCTCCCTTCAACACTCCACGCGCCGGGTAATGAATGCAACAGCATAATGACCATGATCAAGGCTGCACCTCCAAAAAATGCTGCACGGCGGATAGATCTCATTTCCAATCCTGATCTCATTTCCAATCCTGATCTCATTTCCAATCCCCCTGCCCCCTTTCCAGTATTTCGACGGCCTCGAGAAGCTCCCTGAAATCCCTTACCACGAAATCCGGCTCCGTGCCCTCCCTCTCCTTGTCGCCATGGTCGGTCATGAAGAGCACTGTTTTCATCTCAGCCTGCCGTGCGCCGTAAATATCTCTGTATATGTCATTTCCCACGAACAGCGCCTCACCGCCCTTCACCTTGAGAGCCGACAGGGCATGCTGGAAAAGCCTCGGGTCCGGCTTTCGGTACCCGTAGTCGCCCGAGATGATCACCGGGGAAAAATAGCCGCCGATCCCTGCCAGCTCCATCTCGGGAACTGCGTAGGCGCTCTGTGCGTCGGTGACCACGGCGAGGGGATATCTCTCCTTCAGGCTTTCCAGCACCTCTTTCACCCCGGGGTAAAGCTCCAGGCGCTTACGGGAAATCCCCCTGTAGAGCTGAGCGAGGAAAAGAGCCATGTATTTATGCTCTCTGGCGGTGAGGCACTTGATGCGCTTAGTCTCATAGCGGCTGATGATTTCCCTGAATATGGCAACGGCGTCAAATTCAGGGTATTGCTCACCACCGGCATGCCGCTGCTCATCCATTATGGAGAAGTAGAGGGACCTGACCTCGTGCCTGTGGAGCCTGATGCCGTAATAGGAGAGAAAGTGGCCGATGGCCCTGTAGATCTCCTCCATGCCCTCATCGGTAAGGACGTCCACCAGGGTTCCATTGACGTCGAAGAGTATGGCCTTGAGAGTCATTCGCCGCTCCTGAGGGTGTGGAAGGCCTCCGCTATGAGCCGCAGGCGGTGCTCTTTCTCACACCAGTCATTCCTGGCGATCCTCAGAAGCGTCTCTGCCATGTAGAAAGGAATCCTCGCAGTGATTGAGAAAAAGGCCCTCACCCTGTCGGGGAAATGCGATGAATAAGCACCGAGAAGGTGGCCGATGAAAGGCTCGGCGCTCTGTCCCTCTCCCCTTGCCATGAGGAACATGTGCTTCAATTCGCCGGCAATCCTGCCGAGGTCATGGGCCCTGTCGGCGCGCTTCAGGCGCTCAAGATCGATGGCCGTTACCGAGATGCCGCCGCTGAATATGAAATTGGAGGGCGTGGCATCACCATGGATAAGGACCTGGCGGTCTTCCCACATCTCGGGGCGGTCATGCCACCTCCCGCAGAAGAACATGAAATCCTCCGCTTCTTCATACCCTATCAAGGATTTTTCTTGAAGCTGCTCCATAAGCTTCCCCATGTAGGAGCATTCCTGGCGGAAGTACACCGGGTGGCCGTTGGCAGTCCTGTTGTGAAGCGTGGCCAGGAAAAAGCCAAGGGCTGTGAGGCATTCATAAAGCCCGCCTTCGTCACCGTCATAAAGGGCCCTGTCGATAAAGGCTGAGAGGGGCTCGCCCTTGCAGAACTCCTCAAAAAGGACATTGTTGCAGGATGCGTTGAAAGCAAGGGGCCTCGCGACATAGTGAGGATAGTCATGGAGCCCATAGCTCCTGAGGAGGCTCAGGTTGTGGAACTCGTGGAGGGCACAGCGCCCTGCATGATCATTATACCCCTCGTGAGACCGTGAATAAAACTTGCCCACCACGGCAGGGCCGCCTTCGCATTCGTAAAGATAAACGTCCTTTGAGCTGTTGGCCTTGAAGACATGATATTCATTGCCTCCGGGAGCCACCCCGAGAAGAGGCATTACATCCTCGTCAAGACAGTAATAGAGGGGGTCAAGCCTTGAGAGCCTGCCGCAGTATTCGCCGTTCATAGCAATAACCTGTATCTGAATTTTCCTGGTTGCAGAATCAGTATCCCTATTATACCCGATCCTGCAAGTTCTTTCAATGCGCCGCAGGGGGGATTAAAAAGGCCGGGTCTCCCCGGCCTTGTGGCTGGCGTAAAAGACCCCGACTGCATATCACGGGAATATGCCGCGCTCCTTATATGTTTTCTCAAGCCTGCTCAGGGCCACCATGTATGCCGCTGTCCTCCAGTCCACCTTGTGATGGAGCGACGTTTCACGGACCCTCTGGTAGCTGCTCACCATCTTCTTGTGGAGCTTGTCGTCAACCTCTTCAAGCTCCCATATCTCGCTTCTCTTGTTCTGGAGCCACTCAAAGTAGCTTACGATCACTCCCCCGGCGTTGCAGAGAACATCTGGAATAAGATCGATCTTCTTCTGCCGGAGAATTTTATCACCGTCAATATCGGTGGGACCGTTGGCCCCTTCGGCGATGAGCTTTACATTCAGGAGAGGCGCGGTGTCCTTCGTTATCTGGTTCTCCAGGGCCGCAGGGATGAATATGTCGGCCTTTGTGGCAAGAAACTCCTTGTGGCTTATCTCACTGGCATGAGCGAATCCCTTGACGCCTCTTTTCTTCTTCACGTGATCCGCGAGGGCGAAAGGGTCAATCCCTTTGGGATTGGCGAGGGCGCCTGTATGGTCCTCGACGGTGATAAGCCTGCTCCCATGGGGATGGAGGAGCCTGGCAGCCCATGAGCCTACATTGCCAAAGCCCTGGACCATATAGGTGGCGCGCTTGAGATTAAATTTCCTGTCCTTGGCCCATTCTTCGATGGTATATACAACACCCTGGCCGGTGGCCTTGTCCCTTCCGAGGCTCCCGCCCGACTCGATGGGCTTCCCCGTCACGACGTGGACACAGCGCTGGCGCTCATGGGGAGGCATGGTCGAGAGGTAGGTGTCAAGAATCCATGCCATTATCTGGGCGTTGGTGTTCACGTCAGGAGCCGGGATATCGTACTCGGGGCCGATGTTCGCGCCGAGAGCAAAGGTGAAGCGCCTTGATATCCTCTCAATCTCATGGTCGGAATACTTCGCGGGATCAAGCTGGATGCCCCCCTTGGCACCGCCGTAAGGGATATTGGCAATGGCGGACTTCCAGGTCATCCAGGTGGCAAGGGCCCTCACCTCGTCAATATCGACGGCGGGATGAAAGCGGAGCCCTCCCTTGTAAGGGCCGAGGGCATTGTTATGCTGGACGCGGTAGCCTGTGAACATCTCTATCCTGCCGTCATCCATCTTCACAGGAAAGTTCACAATCACCTCATTGGTGGTCCTTGACAGTATGGCCCTGATGTCGGAATCGAGCTTCATCAGGTCAGCAGCATGGTTGAACTGCGTGATCACGTTCTGGTACACGCTCTGTCGTTCTTTGACTGATGACATGCAAATTCTCCTTTCCGGTCTGATGTTGCAGATGTTTCTTTTCCCCTGGAGTCCTCCTTCCCTCGTAAGAGTGCTATTTCCTGCCCTGAGGGACTGAGCTTTTCCCTGCGAGAGCCATCGCCAGGATCTCTGCGAGCTCACCGTCCTCGAGCTTCACAGAATTTCCCTGCATGCTGCTTGCCCCTTTTGCCTTCTCAACCACGAGGGGAATATCCTCCTCCTTCACTCCAAAAGCTGACAGCGGAGGCACCTCAAGTGCCGCGCACACTGTTTCCAGCCACTCTACGGCCTCCCTGGAGGCCGCCTTTTCATTGCCTGTGAGAAGACGCCCTATTTCATCAAATCGTGAAAGTGATTCCCTTCCTGACCCGCGCTTCCTGAGGGCTCTTATATTTGCTGCCGTCACATGGGGAAGGAGCGAGGCGCAGAGAGCGCCATGGCTCCCGTGGAACATCCCCCCGAGTGGGCCGGCAAAGCCATGGACCGCACCAAGCTTGGCATTTGAAAGGGCCATGCCACCGAAAAGGCTCACAAGCGACATATCCTCCCTGGCTGCCTCGTCTGTTCCGCATTCATAAGCGCGCCTGAGGGACCTCCCTGCCCTCGCGATGCCTTCACGGCAGATCGCATCGGTCATGGGATTTGCCTTGTGGGATACAAAAGGCTCAATGACCTGCGTGAGGGCATCAAGGCCCGAGCTTGCCGTCACCTCCTTCGGGAGGCCCACCGTGAGGAGAGGGTCCACAAGGGCGATACGGGGAAACATGAGAGCGCTCCTGAGACTCACCTTCACCCTGTGCTCCGGAGATTCCATAACGGCATTGCAGGTCACCTCGGCTCCTGTCCCCGCCGTGGTGGGAACGGCAATGACGGGAAAAGGCGGGTTCTCCAGAGGCATGCCTTTCCCTATCACTTCAAGAAAATCAAGGAGGTCACCGTCATTGGCGAGGAGGGCCCCTATGGCCTTGGCGGTGTCCATGGCGCTCCCTCCGCCTATCCCGATTACCATATCACACCGGAAAGCCCTGGCCTTCTCTGTGCCTTCCCTCACCATGGCCATGGTGGGCTCACTCTTCACTTCAAAGAGGCTCCAGCCTATCTGCTGGGATGAAAGGCTTTCCAGCAGGGGATCGCGCACCGCGGAAGGCATCCCTGAAGCCACGAAGGCACGGGATCCGAAGGAGGCTGAAAGCTTTGCGAGCTCGTCCTTCACCCCCTTCCCGAAGACTATCCTGGTGGCTGTGGCAAACTCAAACTTCATGGTAATCCCACCCGCCCTCTCCGGGGAACACGTTGTCATATTTCGAGCTCGCCCTCGGCCCGGCCATCATCGCCTCGACGGTGTCCTTCCACTTCCTGTAATGGGCTGTCTCCTTGTGCTTCGCCGGGTCGTCGGGAGTCCTGTACACCTCTATAAGGATGAACTTTGAAGGGTCGTCCTTCTGCTGGATGACGTCAAACCGGGCAATTCCCGGCTCCTTGATGCTCGCCCTGGCGTTCTCAAGAGAAGCCTCCCTGAATGACCCGATAGACTCTTCCTTCACATGGACATGCACAAGCACCACAAGCATAATCTTTCCTCCTTTTACTCTGTATGGGGAGTGCTGCGGTTTTCCAGGCGAGGGGATCACTTTTTCATGACTGAGGTGCCTGCAACCGCTCCTTGCACTCATTGAGGGTCTCATCGTATAATATACTTCATGGACCTCATGAATCCTGTGTGAAGGAGCGCCGCAAATGATCAATCCCTGTGAGTCCCGGGAAGACTATGAAAAGCTCGTCGCTTCGAGCAGAGCGAAGCCCGTGCTTCTCCTGAAGCACTCGACGCAGTGCCCCATCTCAGCCAAGGCCAACCGCGAGTTTGAAACCTTCGCTGCTGCCGCCGGGGGCGTGGAGTGCTGGAAAATCCCTGTCATCGAGGAGAGAGACCTTGCCCGGATCATAGCCGAAAAGACAGGCATTGCCCATCAGTCTCCCCAGGCCATCCTCTTCGTGAACGGCGCGCCGGTGTGGAACGCATCGCACTATTTCATCACCGCGGAGAGCCTCAGGAAAGCCTGCGCTTCGGCGCTGAAGCAATAGAAAAGGCCCCTTGCGGGGCTTGGCAGCATACTGCCGCAGAGAAGAGCACTCTTAAAGCACTTCAAAGGTGTTTTCGTCAAACTGCACGGGAAGACTGTTCAGTGCCTCCTTTTCATAGAGAGGGAGCGACAGCACCTCCTCGACGAGCTCGAAGCCGCTGCCGGGCAGGAGAAGGGGGATCACGTTGGGAAGGTTGTAGTAATCGCCGTCAAAGGTAATTACCGTGAAGTCCTTCCCCTCCATGTCCTTCTCAAAGCAAGTCACCCCGTGGTTATTGACCTTGACAAATATCACTTTCACAGTCTTCCTGTGGCGCGCTTCGTAACGCTCAAGCATGTCCTTGAACTTGGGAGGCACATTTTCCTCACCATCGGAAATGACAAGCACCTGATCGATATTCTTTTCCATGAGGCGGGAGAAAGGCGCCCCGATGCTCGTGGCGTTGTTGGCCCTGATGGGGGCGAAGGCCCGCTCCCAGGCGGTGAAATCGCCGGTTTTCGCCTGTATCTCGAAGGAGTTGCTGTCAAAGGCGTATACGTGAAGGTCCGCCGTGGCAATTGACGAGCACATGGTGGCCAGGAGCTTTCCTATCTCGATGCAGCACTCCATACTCCCCGACTTGTCTACGAAGATTGCCGTGGGAATGTTGATGGTGCCTCTGTTCTTGATGCGCTTTGCCGTGAGCTCAATGAGCTCTTTCGCAAGATTGGCGTCGGCATTTATCCTTGAGAGGGCCACCATGGACTTGAAGTCCGACACGCGGGACTCCTTGGCTCCATGGCGGAGCTTCTCCTCGATGACCGATCTTGTCTCGCCGCTCTGGAGGGCGCCCCTCTTCTCGAAGAACTTGAGGGAATTGATTACCTGCTGGGGCGTCATTACCGACGCAAGGGCGTAGAGGATGCCGGGCGTGAAATGCTTGATGGCACCAAGGCAGGCAGTGAAATGGATCCTGTGGGAAAGAATCATCCTCGCCTGCTCGTCGGGCCTGTCGGCATACTGCTTGAGCCTCTTGGCGACGAAGACCCTGCTGTCCTGGGGGGGGTCATTGCGGAAGAGCACCTTCTCCGCCCTCTCGCCGGGCTTGATATGGAGCGTGGCATAAAGATACTTGAGGACATCGCGCCTCCTGATGACGTGCTCATCGAACCAGAGGGGATTCTCTTCCCTTCTCCTGAGGTAGAAGGTGACGGCTGACCTGAGGGCCCTCGTGGTGAAATTGAGAATCTCCTTGCAGTAGCGGACTACCCGTGCCACCTGGTAGGGGCGGAGGTGCTGGAGGAGCACCGTGCCGTGGATCCTGTGCTCGGGAAAAGTGCTCGTGAGAAGGTGGGCCGCGAAGAGCTCGTGGTGATCGCGGATTGTGCCTTTCTCGAGGTACCACCGGGCGATGTGGGCGTAAAAGATGGGATCCTCCTCGAGGGCCCGGAGGTGAATCTTCCCGAAGGTTGCCAGGTCGCCATGGCTGGCCTTGAGGAAGCTGTCGATGAGCCTCGAGCGGATGCCGCATTCACCTGTGGACGAGGCATTGCTGCGGGAGCGGCTGAGGATATCGCGGTATTCAAGGATGGGCGCAAGGACGGCCTTATTTTTACCCATTCCTTTGCTGCGCTTTCTCTGCTGTCGTGTCGAGGGGGGGGTGATGTGCTGCACTTCCGCGGCTTCGGATTCGCCGCTCTTTCCCCCCAGGCGCTTTATCAGTTTTGCGAAGGCTTTCATAGTGATCCTCCTCTGCGGTAGTTTCTCTTTGTATCTCCAGTATACCAGCAGAGGGGAAAAAGGTCGGTGCTCCATGATACCGCCCCTGTGTGCCCCGGAGCACAGATGGGCCTGAATCGGAATGTGACAGTGATTATCGGCTCATCTTTTGCCAGTCGCTTGTTCCGTGCAAAAGCAAGCCAGAATCGTGAGGCCGGGGGGCCATTAACATATTACTAGCAATATGCTATAATATAATTAGATGATGACGGCAACAGGAAGGCACGGAAGAATAGATAAAGCCGGCTTTGCAGCAAGTCAGGCAATGAAAAATGGAGGATTGGACCATGAGGTACCCTGCACGAGTGACGATAGAGGAAAAGGGCTTTTCCGCTGATTTTATCAATTTCAGGAATCTCTCGGCCCGGGGCGACACCTTGGAAGAGCTTGAAAAGAACGCAAGCGAGATATTGTCTGCGACGATAAAACAGTTCATTGACCAGAACCGCAGAGTGCCTGTCTCCACAAGCGTGAAAGGTGATGACATTCTCTGGGTCCAGCCCCATATCCATATAATCCAGCGCATGGCCCACAAGAAATACTGCCAGTGCCCGGTGTGCAGGAACATGAGGGGAGAGCGCCCGAGCAAGAGAAAGATAGGGCTCTTTGTGAGCAATGAAATATTTGAAAGCATGCGCGACATTGCCAGAGAGAGAAGAATGAGCCAGAACAGACTCTGGGAACAGGCCGCGAAAAAGTTCCTGGCCGACTGCTGAAGGCTGGCGCAGTAGTGTTGATGGCCGGTTTGCTAGCAGTATTCGGTGATGGCGAGATCCTTCAGCGTGACAGTGTAATTCCTCATGGTTCCCTCTTCCAGGTAGGCCAGAATTACCTCTGTGGCCACCGACACCACAAGAAGTGAGAGGTTCCTCGAGAGGGGCCTCTCGCAGGGGTCCTCACCGCCTCCTTCCGGCACTCTATAGCGCTCATTCCATATGACCTCGCCGTAGCCGTCGTTGCTGATACCGGCATGGACACAGGGAATTGAAAGCCTCGCTGCGGTATCCTTCACTATTCCCCTCGCCATGCTGTTGTCGAAGGCATCGATGACAAGGCCGCAGTCTTTCAGGAGGTGGTCCGAGTTCCCCTCGACGAGGTCCTTGTTGAGGGAGGTGACTTCAGCTCTGCAGGCACGGGAGAGAAAAAACGCCAGGGCCTTCGCCTTGGGCTGGCCCACGTCAGCGGTACTGTATGGCTGGTTTGCAAGGTTTCTCTCCTCCACACGGTCCCTGTCCAGGACCGTGAACCTCTTTATACCCATCCGCGCGAGGTTCTCGGCAAGGTTCCCGCCAAGGGTACCGGCGCCGCAGATAAGAAGTCTCTTTTCAGCTTCCATGGCTTTCCTTTCGACCTCAACGAGGTCTGTCACCGATGGTTCCCCTCAACGCCACAAGCGAAGAAAGCGACGTGATGTCCTGGAGCCTGTCGCCTCCGGCCAGGCAGAACCCCGCCGAGAGGACTGACAGATTCCTGTCAAGGATCGTCGAATACCCCACGCCGTTCCTGGTCCATATCACCCTGTACCCGGCATCGACCTCGGTGCACTCCACGAGGTGCCCCTCGCCGAGGCGGAGAGCTTCCTCTATCCGCCTTATGTGAGCCTCTTTGTGTGATTTCTCCGTTATCTTATGGAGATCAAGAGCCCGTACATAGGCTTCAAGCTCCCTGGCGGTGAAAAAATCCAGGGAGAGCGTTTCTGCAGGCCTCTCGCCCACAAAGGCTTCACGGAGCTTCTCGCCTTTCTCTGGCGACACTTTCTCGTCGAGGTACACAAACAGATGAGAGAGACCGTCATGAGCCACCACGATTCTGTCAAACATGCGGCAGCCCTCGACGAGATGCACTGCGATAGCTCTTCCCCTGCCCATGTCGCAGGCCCACCAGGTCCCGCCCATATCGCGGTGAAAGAGCAACATGGAGACCCTGCGGCACGAGGCAAGGTAGTCCTGGCGCTCCCATTCCTCGGCCTCCCTCACGAACCCGGCCCTGCCGCCGGCTCTGACGGCAAAGACTCCCCAGCCCTCATGGGAGCGGGCAAGAGAAAGCTCTCTCACTGCGCCGGAGTGTCTCATCTGTACTTTTCTGCCGGCGATGACGGGGGCGACGAACTGCCGGCCCACCATGGTCTCCTCACGGGAGAGTATCTTCTCAAGCACCTCCATTGACATGACAGCACCTTCTAACCAAAAACCGCGGGGGGGCGGATGACAATCCCGTCAGGGTTCCTGTCTATCACGAGCTTGCTGAGCTCCTGGCGGGGCAGCTCGATGAAATCTGAAAGAATGCTCCTGATGGTATTGTCGGGCATGTCGCCATGAATGCCCCATTCGGCGGCGTCGAGCGTGGTGCTTTTTCCCTGGCAGCGCACATGAACCTTCATAATCACACCTCCCTTTCTCTCTCAAGTATATCCCGACCGGGCGGAGAAATCTGTGCCGCGAAGCACAGTGAAAGGGTGGCTCTCAGAGCGGGGCGCCCGACGGGGCATTACGGGCAAGGACTTTCTTTACGATTATCTTGAGGAGCTGCGTATCGACTGGGAGGGGAATGACCTCGTCAAAGGCGCCTTCCGTCGAGGGGAGCCTCAGAGTGGTGATAAGGATCCGCGGCAGGGCAGAAAGGAGAGGCTCTTTCCCACAGAGGCCGGCAAGGTCGGCTATTTCCCTGTCCTGGAGCTTCTGGTAAAGGATAAGGAGGGAATAGCTCTTCTTTCCGAGCATCTCAATAAGGTCTTTGCATGTCCTGGTAACCTCTATGGAATAGCCTTCCAGTGCAAGCATCTCCTTCACTGCCTCAATGCCGCTCTGGTCATCGCCTGCAATGATAATGGATTTCACGGCAGGCGCCTCTTCGACTGAGGCCATGCCCTCAGGAAGGCTGAAAAAATAAGCCGTGCCTTTCCCCGGGGTGCTTTCAAGCTTTATCGTGGAGCCATGGCCTGCAAGGATGTTCTTCACGATGAAGAGGCCCAGGCCTGTGCCCTGACGTTCACCCTTCACCTGGGAGAATTTCTGGAAAAGCTTGCCCTGCTCGGCCTGGGGAATTCCGCACCCTGTATCGGAGAGGGTGATATTGACGCGCCCCTTGTCACCGGCTGCATTGACGATGATTGTTCCCGCCGAAGGGGTGTACCTCAGTGCGTTGCTTATAAGGTTATAAAAGACCTCCCTTATCCTGGCGCGGTCGCCATGGAGCCACAGCTCCCCGGAGCACCTGAAATCAAGCGTCACATTTCCGATGACGGCGAGAGAGTGAAAAGTCTCCTCGAGCTCCCCCAGGAGGCCTTTCAGGGAAAAGTCCTCCATGTGGTAGGACATCTCTCCCGCCTGGAGCCTCGAGGCATTTACGATGTTGTTTATCATGGAGAGCAGCACTTCACACATGTTCCTGATCGTCTGCACGAAATCCAGCTTTCTCTGTGAGATCTCTCCGAAGCGCCTGTCGGCGATGAGCTGAAGAAATCCCATGATTGAAGTGAGAGGGCTCTTCATATCATGGGTGAGGGTGGAGATAAACTCTTCCCTCGCTTTCGCAAGCTCATCCTCGGCAAGCTTTCTTGCCGTAATATCCCTGAGCACGGCCATCAGGGGATACTCGCCGCCAAGGGAGATAGGACACGAGGAGAACTCGATATGCCTCTTGGCTCCGTCCTTGCCGGTAAGACCTATCTCCAGAAACGGCGGTTTTTCCCTGAGCTTGCTGCAGGATCCCAGGGCTTCCCCGGCTTTTTCCCTGTCCTCAGGCACTACAAGCTCCAGAAATCTCATACCCTTGAGCTCATCAGCCTGGTAAAGAGTGATTTCCCTCATTGCAGAGTTGGAAAAGGCAATGACCCCCTCCTTGATGAGCAGCACACCGTCATGGGCCTGCTCCACAAGCGTTGAGTACTGCGCCTCGGACTCCCTGAGGGCTTCCTCGGCCTTTTCCCTCCTGCTTCTCGCCACGGCAAGAAACCACGATATCAGGGCAATCACCACGAGCAGTGCCATGTCGAGCAGGGCCAGCTCCCTGAGGACAGACTGGGCAGACTCTTTTATGGAGGTTCTGGGAAGATAGGAGATCACTTTCCAGAAATATCCCTGCGAAGGCCGGGAAGCTGTCCCCTCTCCCGGCAGGCCTTGAATCTTCGCCGCAAACCTGCGGGCCTCATCGTCAAAATATATGGTCCTGAAAGAGAAAAGCCCCTGTGATGTCTCAAACTGTCCCCTGTCCTGGCCCGTAATACGCTTCCATTCCGTGGGAAAGCGCTCTCTCAGCATCTCGGTATCCTGGTACTCGCCATGGAACCTTCCGTCTCCCGGTATATCTTCCCGCATCACCACCATGCCTGCTGAATCAATAACCACATCAATGCCGGTGGAGTGAAAGGCGAAATTCCTGAGCTTGTCAGTGATGGTGGAGGCCAGGTAGCGTACAAAGAGCACGCCTTTCATAGTGCCTGCCTTGTCATAGAGAGGCTTTCCCAGGTGGAAAAAGAGGGTCTTTCCCGGCCCCGCACCCTCATCATTCACCAGCGTTGAGATAAAAAGCCCCTTCCTGTCAAGGCTCCTGGTCTTGATAAAATGCTGCTCCTGCCCGATATTTCTCAGTCTCTCATATGCGGTGGCGTAGGGCCCCCCCGGGCTGGAGCAGATATTGAAAATCTCCCTTCCGGTCTCGTCCAGAAAGGATATGCTGCCATAGGCAGTCTTTGTCCTCATCACCGAGAGGTATTCCTCCACCAGCACGTCGCGCCAGTCTTTCCGTCCCTGATGGTCGAAGACCCAGACCTCAAACTCCGAGGCAAAGACCATCAGATCAGAGAATGCATCTCTCAGGTCGGCGGTGATTGAGGCGGTGAGTAGCTCTGCATCGGCATTCTGGCTTATCATCGCTATCTGGGCGCGGGTTTTTGTCTCTATCTCGTAAACGCCCGCCGTAACTAGGAGGAGAACAAGAAGAGAGGGGATAAAGATGGCGAAAAAAATGAGGACCACAGGCCTGCTGCTCTTTTTCATAGAGAGACACCGCTCCAGGTATTTTTTCGAATAAGGCTTCCTCCTTATAGAATTCATCCATCAGAGGTGTTTCCCCCTCTTTTGCGAATCATGTACCTGCCCGACCCCAAAAAGAGACCCGGAACCGGGAACCCGGTTTCAGGGGGAATATGATGATTCATACTGTGGCAAGGTGAAATTCCAGTAAAATTCTTCATGGAGGCTCTTATGGAAATCGGCTTTGCGGGACTCGGAAAGATGGGATCCCCCATGGTGATAAGGCTCCTCAGGGGAGGCCACAGGGTCGTCGCTTACAACAGGAGCCCCGAAAAGCTGAAGGCCGTGGAGCAGGAGGGCGCTTCGCCTGCCCTCTCCCTGCAGGACCTGGCGGAAAGGCTGAATGCTCCCCGCATTATCTGGATAATGGTCCCTGCAGGGAGCGCCACCGGGGAGATGGTGGAATCCCTCGCATCCCTGCTGAAAAAGGGCGATATCCTCATCGACGGGGGAAACTCCTATTACGGCGACTCGGCGGGAAGAGCCGCAAAGCTCAGGGAAAAAGGGATATTTTTCCTTGACGCAGGGACAAGCGGTGGCATTTGGGGCCTGGAAAAGGGCTACTGCCTCATGGTGGGAGGCGACAGGGAAGCCTTCGATTATGCCGAGGATATCTTCAGGGCTCTTGCTCCCCCCGGCGGCTATGCCCACGTGGGGCCAAGCGGTGCGGGACACTTCGCCAAGATGGTCCATAACGGCATCGAATACGGCCTGATGCAGGCCTACGCCGAGGGCTTCGAGATCCTTGAATCCAAGAAGGAGTTCAGTTTTGATCTCCATGGCATGGCAGCCCTCTGGAACAGGGGAAGCGTCATCAAGTCGTGGCTGCTCGAGCTTTCCGAGAGGATTTTCGCTGCCGAGCCGCACCTGGAATCGGTGAGAGGCTACGTGGAGGACTCGGGCGAGGGGCGCTGGACCGTGGCGGAAGCCCTGCAGAACAACGTGCCGGCGCCGATTATCACCTATTCCCTCATCGCGCGCATCGCCTCCAGGCAGAGCGAGTCATTCAGCGCCAAGGTGCTTGCCGCGCTGAGAAACGAGTTCGGCGGCCATGGCATGAAAAAAAAGTGACGCCTGGAGGATAAGGGCTCCGCCGGGAAGAAATTTCCAGAGAGGCGGCCCCATAGCCCGGTAGATAGAGACGCGCAGAGGAAAAACATCAAACATGTAAGGAGGGAAATCCATGCCGAAAACCAGGATGCACGACCTTGCAAAGCTGGGGCAGAGCGTATGGCTTGACAACATCAACAGGAAGCTTCTCAGGAGCGGCAGGCTCAGGGAGCTTACCTTCATGGGGCTCCTGGGCCTCACGTCCAATCCCACCATCTTTGATAACGCCATAAGCAAGAGCGAGGACTACGACGACGAGATAAGGAGCCTGGCGGAAAAGGGCCTGCCCCTCTTCTCCATCTATGACGAGCTCACAGTGAGAGATATCCAGGAGGCGGCGGACCTGTTTCTCCCCATACACGAGACTACCAGGGGTCATGACGGATACGTGAGCCTTGAGATAAACCCGAAACTCGCCAGGAACGCCAGGGAGACCGTGGAAGAGGGCCTGAGGCTTCACCGGAAGGTCAACAGAGCCAACCTGATGCTGAAAGTCCCTGCCACCGATGAAGGATTTCCCGCCGTCGAGGAGATTCTCTCCCATGGTATCAACGTCAATGTGACGCTTATTTTCTCTCAGCGCCAGTACGAAAAAACTGCCAGGGCCTACATGAAAGGCCTTGAAAAGCTTGTAAAGGGAGGCGGCTCCCCGGCAGCAGTCCACTCGGTGGCAAGCGTCTTCGTGAGCAGGATAGATTCGGCAGTGGACAGGCTTCTGGATGAAAAGATCCAGGGCACTGAAGACCCCGCCGCAAAGGGAAGGCTTGAGGCTCTCAAGGGAAAGGCGGCCGTTGCCAATTCACTCCTCATCAGTGAAAAGCACCGCGAGCTTTTCGCCCTGCCGGAGTTTACTGCCCTCAAGGAAAAGGGCGCGAATTTCCAGAGGGTTCTCTGGGGCTCGACAAGCACCAAGAACCCCGCATACCGCGACGTGAAATACGTCGAGGAGCTCATCGTGAAAAACACGGTGAACACTATTCCTGAACAGACCCTCAACGCGTTCCTCGAGCACGGAGAAGTGAAAGACTCGCTGGCAGAGCGCACCGGGAAGCCTTCCGACCTCGTAGCGGAGCTTTCAAGGGAAGGCATATCCCTGGACGATGTCTGCGAGAAGCTCCTCCTTGAGGGACTCGTGTCCTTTGAAAAATCCTTTGACTCGCTTCTTGCGAGCCTTGAGGCCAAGTCAAGGAAACTTGCCGCGAAAGGATAAGGTAAAGCGATGAAAGCACAAAAAACAAGGGTAGCGGTAGGCTCCGATCACGCGGGCTACGAGCTCAAGGAGTTCGTGAAATCTCTTGTGACCTCCTTGGGCTATGCCGTTGATGATGAGGGAACTCATTCGACTGAGAGCGTCGATTACCCTGATGTTGCCGAAAAAGTTGCTCTCAGGGTCGCGGGTGGCAGGGCAAGCCTGGGGATTCTCTCCTGCGGCACGGGAATTGGGGCTTCGATTGCCGCCAACAAAGTGAAAGGCATAAGGGCGGCCCTGGTGAAAGACGAGGAGACGGCGCGCTTGAGCCGTGAGCACAATGACGCCAATGTGCTTGCCCTTGCCGGTCGCCCCTTTGACAGGGACCTGGTGGAAAAAATGGTGAGAGTATGGCTTGCCACACCTTTCGCGGGGGGGCGCCACCTCGCGCGGGTGAATAAAATTACCGCCATTGAGAATAGATATCTTCAATAAATAAAATGCAAAGGAGGAGCGTTCAATGAGAAAAACCCTCGTCCTCACCCTTCTGTTTTCGCTGCTTGCCGCTGCGGGAGCCTTTGCCCACTGCGAGATCCCCTGCGGCATCTATGATGATGAAAATACCTTCATCAAGATGGAGGAGCACCTCACCACCATTGAGAAGTCAATCAATGAAATCATCCGCCTCTCCGGGGAAAAAGATCTGAACTACAATCAGATGGTGCGCTGGATAATGAACAAAGAGCACCATGCCGATGAGTTCCAGCATTCGGTCTCGCAGTATTTTCTGACGCAGCGCGTCAAGCCCGCCGATGAAAGCGACAAGGAGAACCGCGCCCTTTACTTGAAGAAGATTGCCCTCCTCCATGAAATGCTTATTTACGGCGCGAAAGCAAAGCAGACCACGGACCTCAAGAACGTGGAGAAACTGCGGGATCTGCTCAGGCAGTTCAAAACCCTGTATATGAAAAAGCCTTAGCATGGAGGCATTATGGAGGAAAGCGGCCTTTATGTCTGCAATATTCCTGTAGAGAGCCTCAACATCAGCCCTTTCGTGATGGTCATCTTCGGCGGCACGGGGGACCTGAGCCAGAAGAAGCTCCTCCCCGCCCTCTTCCATACCTTTGTCGATCACCGCTTTCCCCATGACTCCATAATTCTAGGCGTGGGCACCAGGCCCAGGAGCATTGAGGAGTACAGGGAGTTCGCCATGGAGTCGGTAAGGAAGAACTGCAGGGAGAAGCCCGGCGAAGGATGCCTTGCCAGCTTTGCCTCCCACATCAGCTACCTCCCCATGGATGTCACCAGGGAAGAGCACTATGAGCTGCTCCATAACTTCCTGAAGGAACATGAGTCGGCAAAGAACGGCATCATCTATTACCTTGCCGTGCAGCCGGAGTTCTCGCCAGTCATTATTGAAAAACTCAACGCTGCAATGATTACAGCCCGCTTCCCTGCCGGGAAGGTCGTGATGGAAAAGCCCTTCGGCTGGGACAGGCCCTCGGCGGAGGAGCTTAACGGCATTGCCCTTGCCGCTTTCAGGGAGCAGAATATTTTCAGGATAGATCATTACCTTGCCAAGGACACAGTGCAGAACATCATGTTCTTCCGCTTTTCCAACAGCATCTTTGAGCCCCTCTGGAACAGGCTCTATATCGATCACGTCCAGATTACCGTGGCCGAAGAGATAGGGATTGGGGCCAGAGGCCGCTTTTATGAAAAAACGGGCGTCGTGCGTGACATAGTCCAGAACCACCTGCTGCAGCTCATCGCCCTCACCGCCATGGAGCCCCCCGCAGCCTTCGAAGCCGACCTCATCCGCAATGAGAGGGTAAAAGTCTTCAGGGCTCTCCGACCCATGAACGATGAGACAATAGACAGGCTTACCGTGAGAGGCCAGTATGGCCCCGGCCGGATCGGCGGCGAGGCAGTGAGAGGCTACAGGGAAGAGGAGCTCGTGGACAGGGGCTCGGCAACTCCCACGTTCTTTGCAGGAGTCTTTCATATCGACAACTGGCGATGGGCCGGGGTTCCTTTTTACGTGAGGGCCGGGAAGCGCCTCGCTTCAGGTATCACCAGGATCAGCATCCATTTCAAACAGCCGCCTCTCAAGCTTTTCAGCAGCACCTGCGACACTCTTGATCCCGACGTGCTCGTTCTCACCATACAGCCAGAAGAGCGCATATCAATCCACTTCGGAGTAAAATACCCGGGGAAAGCCAACACCATCTACCCTGTGACCATGGACTTCAACTACGACGAGGCATTTCATATCAGGCGCCACCCACCTTACGAAAAGATCCTTGTTGATCTCATGAAGGGCGACCTCACGCTCTTTGCAAGGCAGGACGAGATCGAGGCCGCATGGTCCGTCGTCGATCCGATCACAAAAAGATGGGACGAAGTGAAGCCGGGAGATTTCCCCGATTACGAGGCCGGCACATGGGGCCCCCCCGAGGCGGCGGAGCTTATCCAGAGGGACGGCCGCATGTGGCTGTGAGGTTCCTTCCGGGGATGCCAGGCGGCTTTTCAAGACTCCATGGTGTTCTTCCTGAGAAACTCGTCCCACTGGGTCTCCCTGGCCAGGTCCAGGGCGCCGTATCTTCCCATCGTGGCGCCGTCATCAGTGTATTTTTTGTCGGTGGGCGCGTAGATGGAGATGCCTTCAGCCTCCATCTTTCCCCTGGAGACCTTCATAAGGGTTATCTCCTCTTTCCCGTCAGGGGACTGGCTCACATCCAGGACCTCCTCCCGGGAGTAAGGGCTGGATACCTTTTCTATCACAGCCTCCTTCACCGATTTCATCACCATGCCTGCGGCTTCCTTGACTTTCGGATCGGCAATCTTGTCGCTTTTTGCAAGCTGTTCCGCCACGCTGTAAAGGTCCCTGAAGTGGGAGTAAAACTCGAGATAATAGACACGGCTGAAGTTCTGAGCCTTGTTGATTGCCTCCTTGATGGCGGCGGGGCTCGCATCGGTGGCAATAAGGGCCCTGGCAAGGCCGTCAATGGCGTCCTTGACCTCCCCCATTTTAGAAAGGTCGATGGCGGACTTGGTGACAAAGGCTGAGGGCCTGTCGGCGTAATAGGTCACCAGGTGGCGCGCCAGGTCCCTGGCGGTGAACTCCTCGCCCGAGGCCACCTTCTTCTGGAGAAATTCCACGTTGGGGCTGTATTCAAAGGAATCCGTCGTGCCTATCTCCTCTGAAGCCACCAGGTATTTCATGGAGTCCTTCACCTGGTGGGCCACCTCGCCGCTCCCCATGAGGCAGGCCACCATGTCCACCACATCCGGCTTCACGCCGGTCTGCTTTTCCAGCTCCTTGAAGGCCTGGGATATCTGCGGTGTCGTCATAATGTGGTGGCCTCCCGCCGAGGCGTCGTCGGTAAAGGCACCGAGCCATCCACCGCCGTGATCCATCAGCACCACGAGATAATGCTTCGCCGGGTACTTCTTGACGCCCCAGACGAGAAAATCGCTGAGCGTGGCGGGATTGCTCATGTCGGCGTCCTTCATGTCCGCCACAGCGGGAGAGTTGATCTGGCGTACCGCTCCGGGGTCGGCAGGGTCATCCTTCTTCACCTCGTACCTTCTCACACCCGCCCAGTCGCCGTCAATGCCAGTGGGCTCATAGGGGCGCCCCAGCTGTGCGTTGATCTCCTTAAGCCTGTCCTGGGAGATACGCCCGAGCTCAGCGAGGACATTCACTTCTCTGCTTGAGCCCGCCTTCTCCAGATCCAGCATGCTGAAAGTGGCATAAGGCTCAAGGTCGTTGTTCCCGTCTATGTAGCAGAGAACGGTCCACTCCTTCTTCTCTGGAGCCTGAGGCGGCTCAGGGGGACCCTCCTTGACGGCAGGCCTGCCTGATGAGGCCGTCGAGGAAATCTCGGCGGTATCGACAGGCTTTTGCTCGGCCTTGACAGCGGCAAGCCTCCGGGCCTCTTCTTCCCGCTCCCTGAGCTTCTCCAGGAATCGCTCTTTTCCCGCGGGGCGCATCAATCCTGTAGTGGGGATACTCTCCATCTCGCATCACCTCTTGTTGCTGTTGTGCCATGTCCTGCCGTCCGGCAGGGATGAGGCTCTTCTCCCTTTACTTTACCAGAAAAGCCGGGGCCTCACAAGGCGCCCCAGGATAACAATTTGTTAATTTTCGGCACCACCCTGCCTCACTTCCCGAGGCCCAGTACTGAGGCCTCCTTCATCATCACGGCGGGAAGCACGGTGCTCCAGAGCTGCACCGCGTTGGACTCATCCTGGCTTCCCTCCTCGGCACCGTAAGGCGACGGCACAAGGGACAGGCCCTTGACCCTGTAGGACCAGAGCTCCGAGCTGGCAAGCGCGCCTGCCTTTTCACGGAGAGCCCTTATGTCCCTGAGGACCGGCAACATCTCTTCCACGAGCCTCTCATTCCTCTTGAAATTCCTGTAGCGCTCTATCTGCACTGAGAGCCCCATTTCAAGCATCGAGAGCTGCCAGCTCCATACGACGGTGCCATGGTAGGCTTTCCTGCCGAGGGTGACCCAGTGGGCCTTATCAGGCGAGTATGCCGGATTTGCCACGAATATGCCTGCCTCGCTTCTCAGGCCCACAGGGTATGGGAGCCTTAGGATCCTGAGCATTGAGCGAATCTCCCCGGGATCGGGCTCGCCCAGGAAAAGCCAGAAGGAGAAGTCAGAGTTCATGACGGGGACGGCATTGCCTTTTTCATCAAGTGAGAGTGCATAAAACTCGATTCCCTTTGCAAGTGAGGCCGGTACGGAGCCTTTGTCCAGGAAATCCTGCAGGGTGATCCCCTCGCCGAGAGGCTGCCTCATCAACACGGCCCTCTCGGCCCTCTCAAGCGCGCCGTCCATGTAGGACCTGAGGCGCCTTCTCATCTCACCGGCTTCCAGTGACACAATAAAATGGCTCTTCGCTTCGTGCCAGGCTTCCACCAGCTGTTTTCTCCGGCGTGGCTCCCAGGAGAGAAACTCGGCAAGTGAGGAGCACTTCCGGGACCTCGCCATCGCCTGGAGGTCAGAGGGGGGATACAGGCCGGAGCCCGCCAGCGCATCGACGGAAGAGATGCACTGGGCCACCATCTCGATATTGACGCTCCCAGGATAAACGCCGCCTCCCAGGCCTTCCCGGGAGTCGCGCCAGTCGCCTACCTCTTCGCCGCGCCCTGTCCTTATAAGGTTCCTGTAATCGGCTTTGCCCCCGCTGAGGGGCAGGGCTTTCCCCAGTACGTAGTCCCAGTTTCTCGCCATCGAGACGATGTTCTTCTCGCCCCTTGCATTTTTCTCTTCCAGGAAGGCCCTTTTCACCTCCAGGGAAATGGAGCCGTCAAGAAGCCAGGCCTTCGCCATGAGAGGAAAGAGAAAGTCATCGTCGATCATCTTATAGTCATAATAGGCTTCCCTTTTCACAGGAGCCTCCCGGGAAGGCCGGGAAAGGGCTTCCTCTATGTACCTGAACTCGGCCCAGGAGCCTATGTCCTCCTCGTGGGCCACAGAGCCCTCGTCGGAGAGCCTGTCCAGAATGCTCTCCATCCCGAGGGAAAAGGCTTCAGCCGTGAGGGCCTCCCTCATGAGCAGCAGTGAGAGAATGGTATCTCTCCCGAAGTACGTAAGAAAACGCCAGGATCCCGCACAGTATTTCTCCCGGGACGAGAGAAAAAGAAGATTTCTGAGGGACTCATCGAAGGACTTCATTGCTGCCCCCTCTGTCCCTGCCAGCCTTTCCCTGAACGCGAGAAGCCCGGGAGAAAAGAGCGACTGGCGCTTGAAGGGGGCAAGAGGGGCAAAGGGCACCGAGGCGGTCACCTTGCAGGCAAGGGGCGAGCCGTCAGCTCTCTCCATGGAGATCTTTCCCGACGGGAGCTCCTTCACCGTCACCGGGCCTGCAAACTTGAGGAGCAGATGGTAAGAGCCGTTATCGAGTGTTTTCCTTTCAATGGAGAGAACAGTTCCATCGCGCGAATTTATTATCAGCACCTCCGGCTTGATCCAGTGGGGAGGCACGGCATGATCCTCGCCATAGCGCTCCTTTTTACTGTTGAAATCTTCAGACTGCGGGTCTCCATAATTCCTGACCTGCCTCACGCTGTCAAGAACCCAGTCTGACAGGACAGCCTTCCCCCTGCCGAAGCTTACGGAGAACGAGGCGGCTGTGCCGCCCTTTTTGTCTGTGGCGGGCTCAAGCCCCTCGACAAGGGAGATCTCAGGCCCCTCATGCTCTTCCCTGGAAAACCAGAGAGCTATGCCGGAATTTCCCGCGGGGAAATTGACGAGCACCCGGGGATTTGACCTGTCGGTGAGAACAAGGTGGCAGAGGGCCTCGTCTGAGACGAGGAAATAGTTTCTGTTGTGCCCCTCTGCAATAGAAAAGCTGCTCTTCTCCATGGCTATGGCATCCCCCCTGAATGCAGGGCACGCAAGAGTAAGAAGCGCCGTGATGATAAGCAGGTTTCTGCTCATTTTCCCGCCTTGGGGCTTTCCTTGATAAAGGCCTTTATTATCTTTTGAGCTTTGAGAGGCTTGTCTTCAGCGCCCGTGGGGGTATTTTCTATTTTCGTCACTGCCTCCATACCCTTGGTCACTTTGCCAAAGATGGTATATTTCATATTGAGATGCTTGGTGGTCTCCACGCCCGTGGTGATGAAAAACTGGCTGCCGTTTGAGTCGGGGCCGCTGTTCGCCATGGCGAGAAGGCCCACTTTATCAAATTTCACCTGGGTGCTCGCCTCGATCTTGAAGTCCTTACCCCAGATGGATGATCCTCCGGACCCGTCGCCATTGGGATCGCCCCCCTGGATCATGAAGCCCTTGATGACGCGGTGAAAAGTGAGGCCGTTGTAGTATCCCTTCTTGACAAGCCTCACGAAATTCTCGCAGGCCAGGGGTGCCACGTAGGGCATGAGCTTGAGCACAATGTCTCCCTGGCTTGTCCTGAGAACGACTGTCTTGTCCCACTGCTTCGCATCGGCTCCCCGTACCGGAGCGGTGAGCAACAGAAGCGCAACGACCGTTGACAGAATGGCGAATCGCATGGCAGATCTCCTTTCAGACTGGGCGAGGATTGAGTGTATATTCTAATTCAAAAAAAGGGGGGCTTTTACCTGCCTGAAGGCAGAAGGCACCGCGGCGGCTGGGAGCCCCCCGGAAAGCAGGAAATCCTTTCCTGTTTATGAATCTTTTTGTAGAGTCATTCATCTTACCTTACGGGCAGGCAGGTCATGGAAACAGAATCAGGGAGGAGCTGCCATGGTAAAAGACGTTGAAGAAAAAACCTTTCAGCAGGAGGTGCTGCTGGAAAGGCTCCCGGTCCTCGCCTACTTTCAGTCTGAGTGGTGCCCCTCATGCAGGTCCCTGGCCCCCCTTGTGGATAAGCTCTCGGCTTCAATGGAGGACCTGGTGAAAGTGGTAAAGATTGACGCCATAAAGGACCAGAAACTGGCCGTCGATCACGCTGTCCTCTCGACGCCCACCCTCATCATCTTCAAGGAGGGGAAAGAAGTGAAGAGAAATCTCGGGTTCCTCGGTGAAGGGCCTCTCAGGTCGTTTGTGGAGAAGCACCTGTGAACGAGTTTGTCGGACACCTTGGAAGCTATCTCACGAGCTCACCCCTGCTTGCCTTCGCTGCAGTATTCCTGGGAGGCATACTGACAAGCTTTGAACCCTGCATTTATACCATGCTCCCCATTACGGTCAGCTTCATCGGGAGCCAGGCCGGCGGGTCAAGGTTTAAAGGCTTCTTCCTCTCCTTCGTCTATGTGATGGGAATGGCCCTCATGTACTCTGCCCTCGGGGCCATTGCCGCCCTCACGGGAAGCCTCTTTGGCGAGATCAGCCAGAAGCCCGCGGTGAACCTCATAATGGGGAATGTCTGCATTATCCTGGGCCTCTCCATGTTTGACCTCTTTAGCATCAGGATGCCGTCATTCATCGCCAACCTCCAGTCAAAGAAGGTAGGGAGCGGCTATGTGGCCATTTTCTTCCTGGGGATCTTCTCGGGCCTTGTCGTCGGCCCCTGCACGGCGGCGGTGCTCGGCGTCACGCTTGCCTACGTGGCGTCAAAGCAGAACATGCTCTTCGGCATCTCGCTTCTCTTCACTTACTCCCTCGGCATGGGGTTGATCATCCTGGCAATAGGGACTTTTGCCGGTATCCTCATGTCCCTCCCCAAGGCAGGGCCGTGGATGGAGCGGGTGAGGCGCTTCATGGGAGCGGTGCTCATCGGCATCGGGGAGTATTTTATTTTCATCGCGGGGCAGAAATCAATCTGAAAGGAACCGGTTGTATGGAAAAAACAGTGATCACCATTCTCATCGCGCTGCTGATTGCCCTTGCCGCAGGCTGCGCAAAGGCTCCCGGGCCGGCAGGCGCTTCCTCGCCTACGACTTCCCCGTTCTCGCCGCCCACCCCGCGGGCTGTTCTGGAACCGAAAGGACAGGCTCCCGCAAAGGCCCCCGATTTTACGCTGCATGACCTGAAGGGCGACGCCATTACCCTGTCGGAAGTCTATGGAAAAAAAGCGGTCCTCCTCGTCTTCTGGGCTACATGGTGCCCCTCATGCCGTGAGGAGATCCCCGAGCTGAAGAAACTTGCCGAGTCCATGAAGGGCAAAAACTTCGAGATACTGGCGGTGAGTGTCAAGGAAAGCGCGAAGACCCTGCAGGCCTTCGCTGAGAAAGAGGCCATTCCCTACAGAGTCCTCAACGACTGGGACGGCCAGGTGGCAAAGCAGTATGGACTTGTGGGCGTCCCCACGAATTTCATCATAGACAGGAAGGGCGCGGTGCACTATTCAGGCCATGCCCTCCCCGATGACCCCCACGCACTGCTGGAGCCTCTGACGAAATAGGGGCCGGCGCGGAGACTAAAGGCACTTCTGCAGCCAGATAAATCCATATACCGTTGCAATGCCGCTCAGGATAAGGGCTGCCTTTGCCAATGAGGAAGATGGCTTCACAATTTCAAGATACTGGGTTCCCATGTTTTTCAATTCAATGAGTCTCCTCGCGGCAATTGAGCGGTTATAGGCAAGCAGACCTATGAGAATACCGAGAAATGCGAAAATCAGCACGGAATTGACGCTGTCACTCCTGGTCTCAGGCTTTACAATTCCCCCTAAAACCTTTGAAATCAGGATGATGAGGGGGAACAGGAACATGAATATGCTGAATATGGCAGTATTAAAAGCTTCCTTTGACATCAGCACTATCTTTTTCAGAGTTATTTCCGGGTTGGCCTCGCCGCATTGACTGCAGCTCTCATCATTGATATGGTAGGAAGCTTCGCATTTCCTGCAGACTACCAGTTCCTGTTTCTTTGCTCTTGGCGGGAGGACATTCCACCTTGTGGCCATAAGCGCGCCTGCTATCAATGCAAATATGATGATACTCCATGACCAGGCGCCCCAGCCGAACCTGTCAAGAAGCATGCCCATGCCGATACCTGCAATGGAGCCCACCAGGTACTGGGAGCCGTCCAGCAGCCCTGCGGCAGTGGCCGCAGCCTTTCTCCCCCCGAAATCCATGCTTGCAGTCCCTGCAATGAGTCCATGGCAGCCATTGAGAAAAAAATAGAAAAGCATCAGAATGATCGCGGCGAGCCATGGGCCTGGCTTGAGGAGCGCAAAGGCCAGGAGAAGAAAAGCCTGCACAAAATACGCTATCGCAGTGACGGGCCCCCTGCGGGACTGAAAATACCTGTCCGAGACGTTGCCCATCACAAAGGCTCCGAAAATGCCAATCATCACCTGCCCGGCGAAGGCAAGGATAAAAATCATTGAGTCAGACGAAACGCCGTGAACGTCTATGAAATATTTCGGTGCCCACTGTTCCAGTGAATGGCGGATAAGACCGGTTGCCATCATCGCGCCCGTGATAATGAGCATCGTAGGATTCAAGAGAATGGTTTTCAATATGGCTCCGAGGGAGGGAGACTCTTCCTTTTCCTCGACAACAAGTACTTCATCCTGGCGGGGAAATCCCAGCTCCTCGGGGGTATCTTTCACCACCAGGAGCGTGAGGAGGCCGATCAAACCAAGAACTATCGCGGGGACCACATGCACCCACTCCCAGCTGCTTGTTGCAAGAATTACACCGCCTACAGGCACCGCAAGTATTCTCCCGAACTGGATCATGGCACCGAAAAGACCGGCAAATATGCCTCTCTCGGAAATTGAAAACCATGATGCGTTCACCTTCACCACCGAGAGGGCTCCAAAGCTCTGGAAATACATGTTAAATGCCCATATCACGGAAAAATAGGTAAGAAGCCCGACCCAGGGGGCTTTATCCCAGCTGAAAATCCTGAAGCATACCCCGGCGGCGAACAGCAGGTTAAAAACCAGCGCCCCGATGCAGCCGATGAGAATGGCTTTTTTCCCCCCTATCTTGTCCGCAATCGGACCATTGAGGAAAACGCTCAGCCCATAGACCAGCAGGGACAGGGAGATAACACCGCCGATCTGCGCATTTGACCATCCAAATTCTTTGCAGAGTGCGGGGTTGGTCACCGTAAAATTATAGCGGCTCATATAAAAAGCCGCGTACATCATCCCAAGCGGGAGCCAGTTCACAAGTCGTCGGAGCTCAAACTTATATTCCGGACTTTTTTGCACAAGATCATTGGAGTGAACCATGTTTTTTCTCCATTCTCTCTGGTCTCGAGGGAATTCCATGGATTCTGTAAAATTCCCCGATTTTCCTTCACGTCAGAAAAGGTCTGAGCTTCATGCAAAACAGGCCTTCTCCGGCGGCGGCCTTTTCCCCGCAGGGGAAAGGGCCATGGTTATCGTGACGGGGCATCAGAAACCATGAGTTTCACCATTCTTTCGCGATTACCGCCAGGCCATGCCGGTTTGACAAGGACACCCTGATCATGCTATCATTTTAGAGGTTTTTGTTCATAGAACCCTCTATGCAGTACTTGAAAGGAGGTGGGTAATGACGGCAAAACTGTATTTTGCAGCATTTATGCTTGCCATCTTCGCCTGTAGTGTATTCACTGCCCCCGCATCAGCTCAGCAGTTCTCACAGGAGGACCAGAATCCCGCTGTTGTGGAAGCACAGGAAGAGAGCGCACCGCTTGTCATAGACGGCGACATGGAGCAGCTCATCATCAGAGGCATCGTGGAAGAGAAGGTTCCGGGCTCCCAGGGCAGCGGCAAGGACGTGTCATCGACGGGGAACTGGAATTACACCTCTGACGAGGCATACCTCAACTTCCCTTCTCTCTATATTACCGTGCTGAAAAAGGTGCCCCTCGAGACCGAGAAAAGCTCCGCGACTCCCGGCAGCGATCACCGCCGCCGTTCCCTCTCCTCCCGCTCAGGAACGGCAGAGCGGGCAGCCCGGTACGTGAGAAAAAAGGTCAGGGAAGATATCTCACCGATAATCCTCAGGCACGCAAAGCTTTACGGCGTAAATCCTTACATAATAAAGGCCATCATAGAGGTCGAGTCCAGCTTCAATCCCTCGGCAATCTCCTGCTCAGGGGCCTGCGGCCTCATGCAGCTCAAACCCTCAACAGCCTTCGACATGGGGATATTCAATTACTGGAACCCGGAAAAGAACATAGAGGCCGGCACCAAGTACATACGCCTGATGCTGGACAAGTTCGGGAACCTGAAGACGGCGCTTGCCGCTTACAACCAGGGTCCCGGCGCAGTCTCAAGGGCAGGGAATGTCCCGCCCAATAATACAGCAAGGCACTATATCTGGAAAGTCCTCAAAGCGCTGGAAAAATAGCGGCCTAGTATTTCTGACCGAGCTCCACACAGGGAAATTCACGGCGAGCCTCTTCAATGAGCTCGCCGTATCGCTTGTCATACCTCTTGGAGAAATGGATCGGGATGAGCTTTCCCACGCGGGCCTCGCGGGCCAGGATGCCTGCCTGCTTGGCCGTGAGATGGTAGTTTTCACGGGCCTTCTCTTTCTCTGCCGTAAGATAGGCAGCCTCGCAGTAAAAATCATCGGAGCCGCCCGCGAGGGCCACAATTCTCTTTACTGTCTCTTTATTGAATATGGTGTCAACCACATAGGAGATCTTCCTTCCCCTCTTCTCCTCGAGGACGGTGTCGATGAGAGCTTTTGCAGGATAGGTGCGGCCTTCCACGGTGAGCGAGCGGTCACCATAATCACCGCCTTCGGCCAGCTCCTTCAGCTCGCCTACCCAGGGGCCCGGCGCAAGGCCAAGCTTCTCCAGTGCTTCGTTTTTTGCCCTTAATGAATCCTTTTCCTTCACTGAGAAAGCAAGCGAAGGGATCCTGTGATCAAGAACCGCTGCGCTTACCGTGTAAAGTGGGTGCTCCTTCAGCAGGCCTCCGATGAAGGGCCTCGACGACATTGCTGAGAGCCTGTAGGCTTCGCGCCCCTTCAGCTCCGCTTCCGCCATAGAGCCGTCCTGGACCTCGCAGGCAACAAAGTCCAGCTCCAGGTTCCCGCAGAGATTCCATGAATAGCCTCCAAGCTTGCAGGCAGCCTGCTGGACAAAATTGAGGGGGCCGTAAAGCTCCATCCTCTTCTGCTGCTCCAGGCTCAGGCGCAGGATGTGATCAAAGCCCATGAAATGATCAAAATGGGTGTGGGAGATGAAGATTGAGGTAATCCTCTGGATATCCCTCATCTTAAGGGGAAAGAGGTATCCGCAGTCGAAAAGAAGCGCTTCCCTGTGCCCGTCAAACTGCACGAAAAGCAGCGGATCCTGATACTCCTCATTCACAAGATAGGCCCTGATTCCCACGACGCCTCCTTCAGACTGCAGGCTGCCCTTGCCCTCTCAGGGATTTTGTGTATAATAACCATGAAGTCTAGTCAATCGCCGATGCCTGTTGCCTGTGAAAAAAAACTTCCTGTCAAATCTTGGGGCTTCTTTCAGAACTGTCTTTGCACTGCTCAGAGAGACAGCCCTTCAGTACTCCAAGGATGGATGTGCCTTCATGGCGGCAGGTATTGCTTTTTATCTTTTTCTCTGCATTATTCCTCTTTTTATCATCTTCACCTACGCGATGAGCATATTCATCAGCCCCGCCCTGGTGATCAAGCAGTCCTCGGTGCTCTCAAGCGAGCTGAGCCCCTATTTCAATTCACTCATTCAGGAGAGCATCTTGAGAATGCAGCGCTACGGCATGAAATTCAGCTTCGTGGGCTTTATCCTCCTCGCCTGGTCCGCACGGCAGGTTTTCCTTGCCATGGAACATAGTCTCAACAAGGCATGGAATATCGAAGAGACGCGCAGCTACTTACAGAGAAACCTCATGGCACTCCTGCTCATTCCCCTGGTGGGAGCCGTGTTCTCCCTTTCGGTGCTTTACAATATCTTTGTCAAGATTGTGCCGTCCTGGGGCTTTCTCTCTTTTCTGCAGCCGGTGCCTCACAGTCTCATCACAAGGTTTTTTTTCATCCCTTTTTCCGTGTGCCTTGCTTTTTCGCTCCTTTTCATGATCCTGCCGAACAGGAAGGTTTCCTTTCTCTCCACAATCCCCGGGGCGCTCCTGGCCACCGCGGCCTGGAAAGCCTCGGAAATGCTTTACTTTCTTTTCCTGAGGCATATGGCGCATTTCAGCATCGTGTACGGCTCAATGGCCGGTGTCATCGGTCTTCTATTCTGGCTCCTCGTCTGTTCAAATGTTTATCTTGTCGGCGGGGAATTTACCTCGGTCTACGTGGGCCATCTGGAACAGAAAAGCCTCAGAGAGGGACGTGATAAGTCTCCAACATGCCTGCTATCTCAATGATTCCTACCGTCGGGCCCCCTCCGTCGCGGGGGCATGTGGCGCTTCCCGGGTTGAAATAAAGGACTCCCCCCCGGTTTTCCTCGACCGCACAATGGGAATGGCCGAACACTACCACATGTACGCCGTCAAACTCCCTGCCCAGTTCGGAAAGATAATGAAGATCACGGCGCCATCCATGGATAAGGCCGATGCGGAATCCCCTTATCTCAATAAGCCTTTTCTCAGGCACTCTCCCGTGCAGATCCCACTCATCGCAATTGCCTGTGACCGCATAGGTGGGCCTGAAGCCTTCGAGCAGGCTGAGCACTGCCCCATGGACCATATCTCCCGCGTGGAGGATGGCGTCAACATCGTGGAAAACTTTGAAAAGCCTCCTGTCGAACTGATCTGGTGACTGCCAGTGAGTATCGGAGAGAACTCCGAGCTTCATTCCATCACGCTCCGTGAATTTTCCGGGTTCTTTTTATCGGGCCTGCCTGCTGCGGTCTTCTTGCGCAGGCGACTGCCCACCTTTAAATTATCATTCCCTGAGAGAATCTCCTTTCGTCACGAAGAGCGATATTTACAAAATTGTTACTTTTGTTTACATAATGTTATCTTTTGTCGTTATATTTTAATTTACTTTGCCACCGATTCATGTGATATTCATGGTAGGTCATATTTCCCGCAGGAACGGACGGCAGATTGATGGGCATTTTCTCTTCCCTCAGCAGCAGGTTCAGGGCTTTCTTCAAGGAGGAGCGTCGCAGCACCAGGGTTTCTCACACCGATACAGAGCGGCGGGGAACACTGCGCTGCCATGATGGCCAGACTACCTTTTTCTATACCCTTTTCGGCAGATGCCTGCAGGCAACGGTAGTGGACATCAGCATGGGAGGGGTAAAACTCGCGATGGACAATGAGCTTCCCCCTGAGACGGAAGGGGAGATTCTTTTTTTATTCAACGGGACGCCGCTCCTTCTCCCCCTCAAGGTATCGTGGTCACGAAAGTCATCGAAATCATACGAATATGGAGCGCGCTTCACTGCGCCCACATGCCGAAATGTGTGCCTTATGAAACGCTATATATACAGTCTTCTGGCACAGAACACGGTGTCACCCCGCTTCTCCCTGCTGTGTTCATAAAATCTGTGAAGTCACCATGAAAAGCACGATCTAGTCCTCAAGGACTAGTCCAAAAGTCTTAGTTTTTTCCCGGGATCCTTTCTTGTAAAGAAAAATTCCTTCTTTTTGTTGATTGCAAATTCCCTACAAATAGATTATCATTTTGTTGTAAGTAATGTTGCTTATTTCGCAGCCTGGAAGCAGCAATGAACGAAACACCAGCTCTCACCTCGAAAGAGGGGTGAATGCAGGCAAGAGCGGCAGTCAAGACCCTGAAACATACGTATAACTGATATACTATTAAAGCAGCAACAAAGCGTGTTCACTCCTAAAAGTAAGCTGGAGAAGGATGGTTCCCCCACCCCCCCCTTCTCCGGCTTATACTTTTAGGGGCCACTGGCCGGAGAGGGAAGTGGAGGAAATTTCCCTTTTTCCGTCGAACGAACGTTATTGAGACACGTCAAGGAGAGATGAAATCAGGAGGCGACAGGGCCGGCTGCTTTTACTGTAAGGCATGAAGGCCGCGAGAGCCTATGAATTCACCGGATGAGAAGCAAGGAAAGGAACCGGTGCGGAAGGTTCCTGAGCAGCACGAGGGAATGCGGGGACCCTCCGAGATAGATATTCTCAAAAACACCCTGAAGAACCTCGAGATTTCTCTGAAAGGCCAGCCAAAAGAGGAACTCAGGCAAGGTGCGCCGCCAGTCCCCATGCCTGATGACCCCCCCGTCACCCAGTATTTAAGACCGCAGCAGGACTATGGCATGCAGCCTCTGAAGGAAAAGAGCCCTCCTGAGTTCCATGCGCCGGAACCTGCCCCGATGCCGCCGCCCAGGCCTCTTTCCAGGGAAGATGAGTTCCATGCGCCGGA
>JAVHLM010000015.1:0-106697 GCA_031082125.1 Candidatus Eremiobacterota bacterium | reverse complement strand
ACCTGCCCCGGTGCCGCCGCCCAGGCCTCTTTCCAGGGAAGATGAGAAACATGCGCCGGAACCTGCCCCGGTGCCACCGCCCAGGCCTCTTTCCAGGGAAGATGAGTTCCATGCGCCGGAACCTGCCCCGGTGCCGCCGCCCAGGCCTCTTTCCAGGGAAGATGAGAAACATGCGGCCGTCCCTTCCCAGGTACCGGAAGGGATTCAGCCCGTGAATACCATACTGAGCAAAGCGGCGGGGGGCGGCGATGAACTCAAGGACATCCTCAATTCTGCCCGGGAAATGAAAGCGGAGCTCAGGCAGGTCCTTGATGAATCCCGCTTGATGCTCGCTGAAGCTGAGCAGAAGGTGCGCCAGGTAAGGGCCATATCCGAAGAGAACCGCAGTTACGCCCCTCCGCCCGCGGCACCGCCTCCTCAAGCGGCACCCCAGCCTTTCATTCACGCAGGCATTGAGATCCCAGAGCGCTCCGATCTTGACGTGGAGCTCGATGACATCCTGAAGCTGCTGGTCTATCACAAGGGCTCCGATCTCCATCTCAAGGTGGGATCGCCTCCCGTGACCAGGATTGAAGGCGAGCTCATCCCCGTGGGGAGCCAGAATCTGACAGCGAAAGACACCCAGAGGCTCATCCTCAGGATCATGAACCCCGATCTGGTGCAGTCCCTGCTCAGGAAAAAGGAGATTGACTTTTCTTATGAGGTGAGCTGCGGCCGCTTCAGGGTCAATGCATTTCTGCAGAAATCCACGGTGAGCGCCTCCCTGAGGCTGGTGAAATCCCAGATCCCGAACTTCAAGCAGCTTTACCTCCCCTCAACCCTTGAGAAAATTGTGGATTTCCATGACGGGCTCTTCCTGGTCACCGGCTCGGCGGGATCGGGAAAGTCCACGACCCTGGCGGCCATGATAAACTTTCTGAACGAGTCAAAGAAATATCATGTCATTACCATAGAAGACCCTGTTGAATATGTTTTTGAAGACAAGCAGTGCATCATTACCCAGCGCGAGGTGGGAATTGACACCGAGTCGTTCCGGGATGCCCTGAAGATGGCGCTGCGCCAGGATCCCAATGTCATCATGATAGGAGAGCTCCGTGATACCGAGACGGTCTCGCAGGCCATCATGGCCGCTGAGACAGGGCACCTGATCCTGGCGACCCTCCATACCCCAAACACGATCCAGGCAGTGCGCCGCCTTCTTGATTTTTTCCCGAGCGAGCAGCAGAAAACCTACCAGGCTTCACTGGCTTCAACGCTGAGAGGCATCATCTCCCAGAAGCTTATCAAGAGAATTGACCAGGACGAGAGAATTCCTGCCGTGGAGCTCATGTTTGCCACCCCTACGATCAGCAGCCTCATAAGGGAAGGAAACCTCACCGAGATATACCAGTATATCAAGGATGGCATGAGCGAGGGAATGATTACTTTCACCGAGTCCCTCACGCGCCTTTTCAAGACAGGGTGCATCTCAAGGGAAAGCGCCCTGTTCAACGCGGAGCAGGCGACGGAAGTGAGGCTTACCATGGCCGAAAACGAAGGCGGTGGATCGATTGATGCTCCCGACGCGATGAAATCAAGCTGGTGGCATGACCGCCTCTAGGCCCGTCATAGTCGTCACAGAGGCATAGGTGAAAAAGCAGTCCTTCACTCTTGCGCAAAGCAGGTATAGTAATGCGCATTATAAATTGCAGTATCATAGTTACCAGAGTTAAGTATCCTTGCTCATCTGGCAATTTGCCTGTCCCCGCAGGGGGGAATGCTGCAATTACTTATACTCTGGAGTATCAATCATTACAGGCTTATTAAGAATATTATCTTCCCCGCGGCAGGCCCCGCGAGTGCAACTGCCAAAAGAAGAATCACTCTCAGATATGAAGGGAATTTGCGGGAAGAACAAGAAAAATGGTACTTAGAGGTAATTAGTGCGCTTTAGGGATCTCATGCGGAGAAGGAGGTGTGGCGCCAGGGGAATCTCTCACTCAAATCAAGGAGAAAAACAATCCAAAGGAGGAAAATATGCCCACTGCGAATCTGCCGAAAACGATGAAAGGAAAGGACCTCATCACCACCCAGGAATGGACCAGGGATGAGCTGGACCATGTGCTCAAGCTTGCCAAGGACATGAAAAAGAAGAGGTTTGCCCCTGAATACACGGAGCTGCTGAAACACAGGACCTTCTTCATGTTTTTCTACAACCCCTCGGTGAGGACAAGGCAGTCCTTTGAATGTGCCGCCACAGAGCTCGGCGGCCACGCCCAGTTTCTCGAGCCCAAGACCATGCGGCTCAAGACGGCCACCACTGCCGGCGAAACGGTGGAAGACGCGGCGAAGGTGATGAACCGCTATGCCTGCGGGATCGGCATCAGGATCCTGGAGGACAAGATCGCCGCTTACGGCGAAGGCGACGACCTGCTGCGCGAATACGCGAAATGGTCTGAAATTCCCATCCTGAGCATGGCCCACGACAAGTTCCACCCATGCCAGGGCCTGGCCGACATGATGGGCATCCAGGAGCATCTCGGCGAGAACCTCCAGGGGAAAAAGATCCTCATCGCCTGGGGCCATGGCGCCCTTGCCCGCTCATGGTGCTCGGTGCAGGAAGCAATGCTCATCTGCTCGCGCTTTGGAATGGACGTGACGCTTGCCCACCCCGAGGGATATGACCTTGACCCGGAAGTGATCAAGCATACGCAGCATAACTGCAAGGAGCAGAACAGCAAGTTTGAAATCACCCACGACCCCGTGGCGGGATACAAGGGAGCCCATGTAGTCTATTCCCGCAACTGGATGAGCCCCAACGCCTACCAGAACGGTGAATTCAACAAGCAGGGCGATATCGAAAAGGCCCTCAGGTACACCGAGTGGATCTGTGATGCAGATAAGATGAAGCACTCCGAGAATGCCCTTTACACCCATCCCATGCCGATAGACAGGGGTCACGAGGTCACCGATGAAGTGGCAAGCGGTCCCAGGAGCATAATCTATGACGTGGCCGAGAACAGGCTCCATGTGCAGAAGGCCATAATGGCCCTCACGATGTCGGACCACTAGGTGCAAAAAAATAATAAAAGGAGGTGAGCCTTCGGATTCGAAGGACCATAGATGGAAAAAGTTGCAGTAATCGCCTTAGGCGGAAATTCTCTTATCAAGGACAAAAAGCATGAGTCAGTTGAGGACCAGTACATTGCTGCATTTGAGTCCTGCACGCACATCGCGGAACTGATCGAGGCAGGCTACAATGTGGTGATCACTCATGGAAACGGCCCGCAGGTGGGCTTCATACTTCTGCGCTCCGAGCTCTCAAGGCACAAGATCCACGAGGTTCCCCTGGATTTCTGCGGGGCTGACACGCAGGGCGCACTGGGCTACTCATTCCAGCAGGCCCTGGGAAACATCCTCAAGGACAAGAAAATAAAGAAGCCCATAGTCACCGTGGTGACCCAGGTCGTCGTGGACAAGAACGACGAGCGCTTCAAGAACCCCTCGAAGCCCATCGGCCAGTTCTATACCAAGGAGGAAGCCGAGGAGCGCAGGGACAAGAGCGGCTGGGAGATCAAGGAGGATGCCGGCCGCGGCTGGCGCCGCGTGGTCGCCTCGCCGCTTCCGATTGAGATTATCGAGGAGGACGCGGTGAAGACCCTCATCGAAAAAGGCTTCGTCGTTATCACCGTCGGAGGGGGCGGCATCCCTGTCATCAGGAACGAGAAGGGCGATCTGCAGGGAGTCGCGGCCGTCATCGACAAGGATTTTGCCTCAAGCCTCCTGGCAAGCAATATCAAGGCGGACTACTTCATCATCTCCACGGCCGTAGAGCAGGTGTACCTGAATTACGGCAAGGAGAATCAGAAGGCCCTCAGCAAGGTGACGGTGAGCGAGCTCAAGAAGTACATTGAAGACGGCCATTTCAAGCCCGGCAGCATGCTCCCAAAGATCCAGGCTGTCATCTCCTTCATAGAGAAGGGCGGCCGCGAGGCCATCATTACCGATCCGCCCCATATAAGGGCCGCCGTTGAAGGCAAGACCGGCACTCACGTGATAGGAGGTTAGCCATGAACCGTGTGAAGGGGATGGAATGCATAAGCTGCAGGGGAAAAGTTGCTTATGACGCGAAAAAAGTCCAGTATCTCTGCCCTGAATGCGGCGGGAACCTGGAGATACTTTTCGATTATCAGCATATCGGCAAGTATTTCACCAGGGAAGCCCTGGCCGCATCAAAGGATTTTTCCATGTGGAGGTATGCTCCCCTGCTTCCCATACAGGATCTCTCACGCATTCCTCCCCTTCACATTGGTTGGACCCCTCTCTACCACGCCGGGAAAATGGGCGCTGTCCTGGGCATGAGCCAGCTCTATCTCAAGGATGACGGGAGAAACCCCAGCGCCTCCCTCAAGGACAGGGCAGGCGCCGTGGCGCTGGTATGCGCCCTTGAGCGTGGCATCAGCAGTATCACGGGAGCATCAACAGGCAACGCCGGCTCATCAATGGCATGCCTCTGTGCAAGCGTGGGAATAAGGCCCGTGATCTTTGTGCCTGAGAAAGCGCCAAGGGCAAAGATAGCCCAGCTTCTTCTCTATGGCGCCCGCGTGCTCATGGTGCGCGGCACCTACGATGAAGCCTTTGACCTCTGCCTCAAGGTATCCGATACTTATGGATGGTTCAATCGCAACACCGGGTACAACCCCTTTACCCGTGAAGGAAAAAAGACCTGCATTCTCGAGATCTGCGAACAGCTCATGTGGGATGCTCCCGACTGGGTATTTGTCTCCGTGGGCGATGGCAACATCATAAGCGGCATGTGGAAGGGGCTGCGCGATCTCAATGAACTGGGCTTCATAAAGAAGCTTCCCAGGATATGCGCCGTGCAGTCGGAAAAGAGCAATGCCGTGGCGCAGGCGGTGAAGAACTACCAGGACGGGCCGATCACCGTAAAGCCTGTGAAGGCCACCACAATAGCGGACAGCATCTCTGTCGATCTTCCCAGGGACGGTATTGCCGCCGTAAGGGCAGTGCTGGAGACGAAAGGCGAGGCCGTCGAGGTCTCCGATGAGGAGATCCTTGAAAACATAAAGTTCCTTGCCCATCATTCGGGTATATTCGGCGAACCGGCAGGGGTCACTTCGCTTGCCGGTCTCAGGAAGCTGCTGAAAAAAGGCATTGTCAAGCCCGATGAAAAGGTGGCATGTATAATCACGGGGAATGGCCTCAAAGATGTGGACTCGGCCCTCAAGGTGGCCGGCTCCGGTGAGACCATCGATCCCACTCTCGAAGCAGTCAAGAAGGTCCTGGAGAAAAACTGACACCCTCCAGGAATGGCGCGAAGGATGTGATAAAGTGGAGCCTGATATCGAACGGGAACCAGGTGAGGAAAGCGAGCAGGACCGCCCCAGCAAGGACGATATCCTGAGAGGGAAATTTATCGAAAGAAATTTCGAGAAAATCCTGAAGCTCCTGAAGAAGCCCGAGAGGCGCGATCCCGCCCTCTACGTCATCATAGGCCTCCTCGCGCTCATCCTGGTCCTGCAGCTTCTCCGCCCCGCCGGAGCAGGGAAGGGCTCCCTTGGCGACGAGAGCCGTGACGAGGTGATAAAGAGGCTTGAGGCCATCCAGACCAAGGTCGAGCGCCTTGAGAAGGAGTTCATCGTCCTCTCAGGCGGTGAAGGCGATACCGCGGAACCCTCTCCTGCGGCATCATCCTCGCAATCCTCGCAGGGGGAGCCGCACCAGGCTGCCGCTCCCCCTTCCCAGGAGCCACAAGTGACACCGAAAGGAATTCGGAAATACACGGTGAAAAGCGGTGACACTCTTGAGGTAATCTGCGCCAGATTTTACAGGAGCAAGGATCCTGCTCTCATCAAGGCACTTGGAAAATACAACAACCTGAAAGGGCCGAACTTTGACCTTTACCCCGGGAACACCATCAAGGTGCCGCCCAGGCCGGTGCTTTCAAAAAAGGCCAAATAACGTGCGCGTTACGGCCTTGTGCCATAGACTTCCACGAGGCTGTCAAAGAGCAGCATGGTATCGGCAAACCTTCCGATTCTCTCAAGCGTAATGTCATGGTCATCCATGGCATCCTGGGCGCTTCGCTGGAACTCCATCACCACAGCCTGAAAATCCTTTACGGCTTTCTCATCTATACCTGCACCCGCAGATGCCTTCACCCACTCTTCAAGGCGCTCCTTTACGTCACTCCGGGCTTTTTCAGCCTTCTTTCTGAACTCTTCTCTGCCCGTCCTCACATAGAGAAGCGTTGCCGAGCTCAGCGAGCCCATGGCCTCCTCCAGGGGGACAAAGAGGGCGCCAGAGGCTGATTCCCTGCCATGAGCCTTCATCGAGTGAGTGACGCTCTTTTCCAGCTCCTGCACCTTGTCGGCATTTTTTGCATGGTGTGAGATATTCTCTCTTTCCATCTCGTCCATATCGGCAAGCTCCTCCGCAATGGCTCTCAGGTCGGCATAGACTTCCCTGAGGCGCTTGAGATTCGTCTGACTGCGGAGGGGGATGCTCTTCGACGCTTCGCTGAGAAAGCGGTCACATTCATTGAGAGCTTTTTTCACCCTTCCCTGATAACTGCCTTTCAATGCAACGGTGCCGCTGAGGAGAGAAAAGGAGAGAGAATGGACCTTGAGGGAGAATTCCCGGGTGAAGGCCGCAAAGGCGCGCCTGTCACTCTCGGCCTGTGCCGCGGCCTTCCCTGCGGCACAGGCAGGCATGAGGGCAATAATCAAGAAAAGCGCGGCGGCAAGAAAGCATTTCATAGTCCTCACCTGCCTTCAGAGGCGGCAAGAGCCTCCTTCAGCCTGTCGTAGGCAGCCTCAAGGCTCTCTGAAAGCACCTTGGTCCCTGCAATGACCGGCATGAAATTCGTGTCGCCATTCCATCGGGGCACTATATGATAATGAAGATGGCCCTCAAAGCCGGCGCCGGCAACTCTCCCCAGGTTCAAACCGATGTTGAAGCCGTCAGGCCTGAGGACGCCCTTGAGGATCCGCACCCACTTCTGAACTAGAAGGTTTGCCTCCCTCAGCTCCTGGTCGTCGAGGCCGTCAAATTCACTTTCATGCCTCGTGGGAGCAACCATGAGGTGGCCGTTGTTGTAAGGATAGATGTTGAACATCACCAGGGCCCGCTCCCCGCGCTCGATCACGAAATTCTTCCTGTCTTCGCCCGAATCTCTCACATCACAGAAGAGGCACCGGTCTTTGGTCCCCTCCAGGATGAACTTCATCCGCCAAGGCGCCCATATACGCTCCATGCTCCGCCTCTTTCTAGGAATCTTTCAGCGATTCCTCAAGCGCTCTCGAAAGCTCGTCAAACTTCATGATTACCTCGCCGGCGAGGTCCGGGAGCGCCTCGTATTCCTTCATCTTTGCAGCTGTCTCAAGTTTCCTGGCGGCATCTGTCGCACCGGGTGCGCCGAAGCTCGTTGCAGAGTTCTTGAGGCTGTGGGCTGAATTGCGGATCTCGTCGGCCTTCATCGTTCTCAAGGCTTCAGCGAGCTTTGCTTTTTCTTTTTCAAGGTCCTGCCTGAAGACCTCCACAAGGGTTGCGATAAATGCCCTGTCCTTTGACAGGTCTCCCAGAGATCTGCTCAGGTCAAAGAGGGGGGCCTCTCTCTCCTTGTCGCTCTCCATGGCAGGAACTCTCCAGTATCCATATAATAAAATAGCAGAAGGATAGAGATATCTTCTTGCTCGCAATGGTTAATCCTTCAAATCCCGGGCACCAGCAGGGGGAGCCGGGAAATGAAGGCTGGCAAAGGAGCCGCCGATGAAAAGCATTCACCGTATCAAGCTGGACATATTCAAGGTGAGCTACAGAATATGCAGGCCTTACCAGGAGAAGATAGATGATTTTTATGAGGATGGGAAAATAAGGTTCCAGTGGGATATGATCAAACAGGCCCACCTCCTGGGCAATGACACCACCCTCCCTGCAGTCTGCACCTCCTGTCCCCTCAACATTTACTGCCAGGCCGAGGGGTGCCAGGGTGAGATCCTCGGGATGAACATATTCCTGAGGGTCCTCTCCAGGATCAAGCCCGATGCATCGCTGTTTCAGTACAGCCTCCTGTATGATGTGCTTGACATTGAGGCGACCCGCAGGCTTTACCAGGATATCACCGAGACCGAGGGCTTCCTTGAGAAGCTCAAGTGGCCCATCGCCCAGGTCTTTTACGGGAGCATGCCCGTGAGCTACGACAGGGGAGACGGCACTTACCGCTTCATTTTCTATGAATGGGAAGGCGAAGAGGAGGAGACCTATCCACAGGGCTCCGAGGGGTATTTCTGGGGGCGGTCCCAGGAAGGCATCGCGGTGAAGGACAATTTCGGGAACAGGATGCCTTACATATTCAGCAAAATCTATAAGGAAGGCTTCGGAGTGTACGGCCTCTCCCTTGACGGCATGCTCCATGCCTTTGTGCCCGTGATGGGGCACTTCCCTTCATGGGATGACATCGATCCCAGGAGGAATTCAGAGCTTGTCGCCACTGAAGCGCCGGCATCCATGGTCTTCAAGGACACCATAGACACGCTGAAAATCTTTGCCCAGGAGGCAATGAAGCATAATACCGGGCTGGTCTTTGAGTGTGTCGGCTGATGGGAACCCCTATTTGCCCTCGATATAGGGCTTGGCAAAATCTGTAACCACAGGTATTACCACGTACTCGCCGTTATAAGCCTTGATCGCGTAGAATATTGAAAAGACCCACATCACAAGAGGCAGCAAGCCGAGAATCGGTGCGAGAATACAGCCGATGCCCGGGATGGCTGCAAGAATTGACGCGCAAAATCCAAGGAGAACCATCGCAAGGCCGAAAAAGAGCCCCTGCCACCCATGGTACCTGCAGAAATGGACATTCTTCTTATCAGTGAATATCAGGAAAAGGGCTGGTAAAAAAAGCGGATAGGAAAGGGCGGCAAAAAGCTTGTCCTCCTGCTTTATCTCCTCTTTGTGCTCCTCGTCTGCCATATCGGTGACCTCCTTTTTCACTACTTGGTCACCTATCCTTTCCACATTTCCCTCCATATTCCTCCCGGGGCTCCCCCGCTCCTGGAGGAAAGGGACGTGAGGGGATAGAACTTTCAGGATATACAGAAGAGGACTATAATGCTGACTGAAAACTTCAACCTCGACAGCATCACGGAACTTGGAGAGTTCAGCTTCCTTTTTGCCGGGAACGCAGTCGGCGGCGGCGAATGGTGGGGTGTCTACCTGGGAAGCCGCTGTGTATTTCACCTGAGGGCTGCCCACAAGGGTGAGATCGAGGCCATCTATCTCAAGCAGAAAAACTATCCCTATTATTCACCCACGGAAAAGGATCACTTCTTCTTTTTCGAGGATCGCCTCTACCATGTGAACCCTGTAAAGGTTGACCCCCTCGCCGAGATGATAATCCTCTACTTCACCCAGATGACCAAAAAGCTCAAGCCCGAGGTCAAGAAGATCCAGCGGGAGTTCGGAGAGAGCCTCGTGAAATTCGACAACCTGCTGAAAACAAAGATGGAAGCAGTAAAAAAGGGAGGGGCATCCCTGGCCAAGGCAACACCTTATGTTCCGTCACCGCAGGTACCCTATACCCAGCCTGCAGTCACACCTTCCTTCACGGCGCCTTCTCCCCAGGCTGCGCCTTCAGTTCCTGCAGCGACAACAGCACCCCCAGCCATAACAACAGCAGCACTCCCGCCTGCAGCAACTCCCCCGGCTGCACCACCCGGAGAGCCCCCTCAGACTCAGGAAGCACTCACGGCCGAGCAGGAACTCCAGCGCCAGCGGATGCGGGAGCGGAGAAAGCGGCTGGGGCTGCCGGAGGATTTACCCTGACCTTATAGACATGCCAGGCACTGTGCCTGCCTGGAGAGAGGAAGTTTTCAGGACATGACCGGTAAAATGAAGGCCGTGGTGAAGACCCGCAAAGGCCCCGGCGCCGAGATGGTGACTGCTGATATCCCACCTGTCGGCGCCAGGGAGGTTCTTGTCAAAGTGAAAGCCACTTCTATCTGCGGCACTGACGTCCATATCTACACATGGGATCCCTGGGCCCAGGGACGGATAAGGAAAATACCCCAGGTCCTGGGTCATGAGTTCGCAGGAGAGGTTGTGGAGATCGGCAAAGAAGTCCGCCACATAAAGATTGGCGACACTATATCGGCTGAAACCCATATCCCCTGCGGTGAATGCATCCAGTGCCTCACGGACCAGATGCACATCTGCAACAATCTCTCCATCCTGGGCGTTGACAGGGACGGCTGCTTCGCCGAGTACGCCGTGATCCCCGAAGTAGTCTGCTGGAAAAACAGCCGTGACATACCCTATGAATATGCCACGGTCCAGGAGCCTCTCGGAAACGCCGTCTATGCCACCCTTGTTGAAGACGTGGCCGGCAAGACGGTCGCCGTTATAGGTGAAGGTCCTACGGGGCTTTTCGCCGTCGGCGTGGCAAGGGCTTGCGGAGCTACCGAGATATTCGCCCTGGGCAAAAACCGCTACAGGCTTGAGATCGCCAAAAAAATGGGAGCCGATCACACCATCATGGTAAGTGATACAGACGCCGTTGCTTTTATACTCGAGAGAACAAATGGAATCGGCGTTGACGTGGTGCTTGAAATGGCAGGGGCACAGCAGGCTATCGATGACGGTATCAGGATAATCAGGAAGGGGGGGCGTTTCTCAGCCTTCGGAATCCCTCCGGGAAACGTGAGGCTTGACTATGCCAACGGGATAATCTTCAAGGGGATCACCCTTTACGGCATCAACGGGCGCCTTATGTATTCAACATGGTTCAAGGTGAGAAACCTTCTTGCTTCGAAAAGGCTCGATGTCTCTCCCGTGGTGACTCACAAGATGCCCATGTCGGACTTTGCGGAGGGATTCAGGCTCCTCACCGAGGGCGAGAGCCGTTGCGGCAAAGTGGTTCTGATCCCTTAGAGGGCAAAATCATAATTCCTGGATCTCATCTGCCATGCCAGCTTTCACGGGGGCGGGAGAGCCCCGCGGAGAGCCGGGCATGAGACATTTCAAGGAGGACCCGATGGGAAAATTTGATTTCATCGACGAGGAGATTGCAAGGCTCAGAGAGGCCGGCCTCTATAACACCATAAGGACCATCGAGAGCCCCCAGGGCGCCTGGATAACCGTTGACGGGAAAAAGGTCCTGAACATGTGCTCAAACAACTACCTGGGCTTTGCCAATGAAAAACGCCTTGCGGAATCGGCCAAGCAGCATATCGACCGCTATGGTGTCGGACCCGGCGCCGTCAGGAGCATCGCGGGCACCATGGCAGTTCACCTGGAGCTGGAGAAAAAACTCGCCACTTTCAAGGCTGTCGAGGAGACCCTGTCGCTGCAGTCGGGCTTCGTGGCCAACCAGGCTGTCATCCCCTCGATAGTTCCGGGTGAAGACGATGCCGTCTTCACCGACTCCCTTAACCACGCCTCCATAATAGACGGCGTGCGCCTCACCAAGGCGCAGCGCTTCATTTACCAGCACAATGAGCCCGAAGACCTTGAGAAAAAGCTCAGGGAAGCCGCCGGAATAAAAAAGAAGCTGATCATCACCGACGGGGTTTTCTCCATGGATGGCGATATAGCGCCGCTCCCCGAGATCTGCAACATCGCCGACCGCTATGAAGCCATGGTGATGGTGGACGATGCCCACGGCGAGGGGGTCCTCGGCAGAAACGGCCGCGGCATCGCCGACCACTTCGGTCTCCATGGCAGAATTGACTTCGAGGTGGGAACTCTCTCGAAGGCCTTTGGCGTCGTGGGAGGCTTTGTCTCCGGGAAGGCAAAGGTGATAGAATTCCTGAGGCAGAAGGCCAGGACTTTCCTTTTCTCATCGGCTGTCACTCCGGCTGACGCGGGAGCCTCCATAGCAGCCGTTGATATTCTGATGGAGTCGGAAGAGCGGGTCAAGAGGCTGTGGGATAACACCGCATTTTTCAAGGACAAAATGAAAGGCCTTGGCTTTGACCTGGGGATATCCAGGACACCCATCACTCCCGTAATGCTCGGTGAGGCAAAAGTGGCGCAGGCCTTCTCGCGGAAGCTCTTTGAAAAGGGGATCTTCGCCATGGCAATCGGATTCCCCACGGTGGCGAAAGGCAAGGCAAGAATAAGGGTCATGCTCTCGGCGACCCACTCAACGGAGGATCTTGAGAAAGCTCTCGGGGTCTTCGAAGCAGTAGGCCGGGAGCTTCACATCATCTGAGCTCCATGAGGAAGAGGGATGCAGTACTTTACCAGGAAATTCGCGGGTTTCTCCTTTATCGCAGCCCTCAGCGCCATCGGGTTATTTGTAGGGACAACCCTTTCGGTCTATCATTCCGTCTGCGCGCGCACCTACGAGGACTTCCTGCTGAGGCCAAAAATCGGCATCCTTCTCGGCGCCCTCGCGGCCTGCACCCACCTTATCACCATATGGATCATAGACCACCTCACCAGGGGGAGATACCGCCACAGGCCTCTTCTCCACGCCTTACAGCTCACTGTCATTCTATACTGTTATCTCATGTGGGCGGAGGTAACCTTTTTCCCTCACAAGATGCAGATGGCATCTCACCGCTACTGGATCCTGGCGATGACTGGCCTTGCCCTTGCCATCAGCATCATCATCTTTTTCCACTATTTCCTTATGGAGACCCTCCAGCTGCGCTTCAGGATCCTTGGCAAGATTCACATGGGCATCATTGAGTCGCTGATCACCGTCCTGGAAGTGAGAGAGCCGGAGAAAAAGGGCCATTCCCGCAGGGTTGCCATGGGCTGTGATCTTGTCTCCGCGAGGCTTGGACTGCCTCCTGAAAAAAGGGAGGCTCTCCGCCGGGCAGCCCTCATGCATGACCTGGGAAAGATTGCCATTGATGACAGCCTTCTCTGCAAGGAGGGGCGCCTCAACCCCGAGGAACTGGCGGCAGTGAGGCTTCATCCCCTCATAGTGGAGAAGATACTCGCGCCTCTTCACATCCTCTCGAGAGAGACCAGGATAATCAAGGCATCCCACTACTTTATCAATGCCTGGAACCAGGAAAAGGAGACGCCTGAGAGCCAGGAAGGCATTGACCGATCTATTCAGACGCTCTTCCATTATACTTTCAGCGGTGATACCTCCCTTGGTACTCCTGATGAGGCAAAGATCCTCTCCGCCATTGATCTCTATGACACCCTCACCCATCCGAGGCGCCAGAGGCCTGTGCTTCTGAAGGAAGACGCCCTTGAAGAGATCCGGCAAGGGGTGGGAGCAAGGTTCGATGGAAAGGCCTTTGAGGCGCTCACCGCCCTGGTGAATGAGGGCGCCTGGCCGCAGGACGTGAAAGAGGAGGACCGCGACGAAGGCACTGCAGATGAGGACACTATCCTCACGGAAATAAGGAAGACAGCGCGGGGCCTCAACCTGCTGGACAATTTCTACCGCCTCCTCGGCGTGGGGCGGCACAGGGGGAAGCGCTCACTGATACTCTCTATGGGATCAGGATTGTTTCTCGGCCTTATACTGGGAGTTTTCATCTACGCCACTACAGGCGACACTGCCTGGATCAGGCTTTTCTTTTATCAGGGCATCATAGTGGGACTTGTCGTGTGGTCCATCGGCTACCCCATTGAGTGGTACCTGGCTCACCGGTTCCGCAACCGCCTCTTCACGGGCCCCTTTGGAGCCTTCACAGGCTTTGTCATAGGAGGCGTTCCTGCCAGCATAATAAGCCTCATTGCCGTAATCAACGCTCACCTCGGCGCAAGGTTCACCCTTGATGAGTACAGCATCCTTTACATCGTGAGCACCTCGCTCCTCTGCGGCGCACTGGGCGCCGTGTTCCGCTATCTCCAGGATGTCTCCAACAGGCTGATGAAGAACCAGGGAAAGCTCCAGAAAGCCTATTTTGACCTTATCTGCGCCCTCTCCTTCGCCCTGGAGGCCAAGGATCCCTACACGAGGGGACACTCGGAAAAGGTGAGCATCCTGGCCAAGAAGATGGGAAAACTGCTGGACTTTGACGAGATGAAGCTTGAAGAGCTTGAAAAGGCGGCGCTTTTTCACGATATCGGCAAGCTGGGAATAAGCCAGTCAATCATCAACAAGAAAACAAGACTCGACGACGATGAGCTTGCCATAATCAAGCAGCACCCCACGATTGGCGCCGAGATACTTGAGCCTGTGAGATATCTCAGGACCCTCTCGCCCTTCGTGAAAGCTCACCATGAGAGCTTTGACGGAGGAGGCTACCCCGAGAGAAAGGAGAAGACCGACATCCCTCTCTACGCGAGAATTATCGCCATCGCCGATTCCTACGACGCGATGGTCTCCGACCGATCCTACCGCAAGGGCCTTCCCCATGCCACCGCCATAGAGGAGCTGAAGAAATGCTCGGGCTCACAGTTCGATCCTGACCTCGTGAAGATCTTCATAGACTCCTTTTAGCGCAGCGGAGCATCTCTATAGATGGAGGTGAGTCCCGTGGAAAAAAAGGACAATTACAGACTTCTCATATTTGGAGTGGTGCTCTTTGCCATCATTTCGCTGATTGCGGCCTTTGGACAGGGAGGCAGGGATACCCTCATGCAGGGGCCCGGCCCGGGAGGCCAGGCGGTATTTACCGAATCCCGCTCCATGGGGGATTTTAACGGCTACCAGGGCGGCACTTTCAGGGGTATGCCTCCCGGCGGAGGCGTCCAAGGCGCCGCAGGAGGCTGACCGGGAAGGTAGCAGCCGGGTGGAACCCGGCTTCCCAGGGCAATCAGGGTCAGGCTGACAGATTTCCGGTGAGTGTCCCGTCGCTGCAAGGCAATCAGGGACAGTCTGGCGGGCAACCGTCAGTCTGTCCCTGTCACTTTAAGGTACTACAAAGGATATACTTTCCTGTTATAGAATACAGAGGAAAAGTATCGACCACAGGGAGACTGAGATTGATGAGCGGTTTCAAGGAGGCCGGGCCCCTCAGCAAGCAGGAGCTTCTCCAGAAGCTCAAGAGGCTTAACGAGGTGAGCAGGGACATACAGAACACAGGCAAATCGCTCTCGATTGTCCAGAATATGCTCCAGCATGCCTCACTGAAGGAGAAAATGGACAAGCTCTCCCAGGAGCAGGCCCAGATCGTCAAAAAGATTGTGGACACCTCTTCCGATGTGCTCTCCAAGGGCGAGTTCCTGAGGTTGAGCAGGATAATAGACGAGTTCCAGGCCCAGATCAAGACATGCAAATCATCGGCGGAATTAAACGAGCTTCAGAAGAAGATTGACGATACGGTAGATGACTGGGTGGAGCTCTTCCAGAAAATTGCCTTTGACGCCATAAAAAATTCAAGGTAAGCCCAGAGGCCCCTTATGCCAAAAAAAGAAGAGGAACTCACCAACAAGAACATCCAGGCCCTCAAGACCCTCGCCAACGTCGAAGGCCAGGGCTCGGGCAAGGATTATGTGACAGAGCTCATTCTTGAGGCCGACAACCTGGGAGCAAGCGATATTCACTTCGAGCCTTACAAGGATGAGCTCAAGCTCAGGATGCGTATTGACGGCACCCTCCGCGACATCTTCGCCGTCCCCAAGAAAAAGGAAGCCTCCATTATCTCATGCATCAAGGTGATGGGCGGTATGGACATCACGGAAAAGCGCCTCCCCCAGGACGGCCGCGTGGAGATTGAAGCCCAGGGGCGCTCCCTCAAGGTGCGTATCGCTTCAATCCCCCAGGTCTTCGGGGAAAAGGTGGTCATGAGGCTCTTCTCAAAGAACATTGACATGCTGAACCTCGACACCCTGGGCTTTACCGAGGAGAACCAGAAAAAATTCGAGTTCATCATCACCAGGCCCAGCGGCATGGTTCTTGTGAGCGGCCCCACGGGCGCAGGCAAGACCACCACGCTCTATGCCGCGATGAACAGGCTCAACTCGCCCGAGAAAAACCTTGTGAGCATTGAAGATCCCATTGAGTACATCATCGACAGGATCAACCAGATCCAGATCAATCCTGCCATTGACTTCAATTTTGCCACGATTCTCCGCGCCATCCTGAGGCAGGATCCTGACATCATCACCGTCGGTGAGATCAGGGACCTGGAAACTGCCTCAATGGCCGTAAGAGCAGCCCTCACAGGCCATCTCCTTCTCTCGACTTTCCATGCGAACAAGACCACGGCCTGCATCACAAGACTTATAGACATGGGCGTAATGCCCTTCATGCTTGCCGCGGCGTTAAATGGAGCCATAGTGCAGAAGCTCGCCAGAAGAATCTGCCCTATGTGCGTTGAGGAGCTCCCCCCCTCAAAGAACGTGCTTCAGGGACACCGCCATTTCAAGGGAAAAGGGTGCCGCATGTGCAACAACACGGGCCTGAAAGGGAGGATCGCCATCCACGAGGTCCTCGTCGTCTCAGGGGAGCTGCGGGATCTTATCCAGAAAAACGCCGGCGGCGGCGCAATATTCCAGCTTGCAAGAAAGGAGGGCCTCAAGACCCTCCAGGACGACGCCGTGAAGAAAGTGCTGGATGGCATAATCACTTACGAGGAAGCGGTGAATGTCACTTTCGACATTCTTTAGGAAAGATCATGAGCGCACCTCTCTCATCTCTGCCGGGACTTGACTGGGACTCCCTCCACCGCGAGGCGGCAGGGCTCCTCTCGGCGTACATAAGGATAGACACGTCCAACCCGCCGGGAAATGAGCTGGATGCCGCGCGCTTTTTTCAGAAAATCCTCGCGGCAGAGGGCATTGAATCCACCGTCCACACTGCCCTCCCGGGGAGAGGGAGCATAATGGCCGTTCTCAGCGGTGAAGGCTCCCGGAAGCCCCTTGTCCTTCTCAATCACACCGATGTGGTCCCTGTTGATGACGGCCCTTCCTGGGATGTCCCCCCCTTTTCGGGCGCTTCACGGGACGGATTCATCTGGGGAAGGGGAGCGCTTGACATGAAGGGCATGGGCATCCTGGAGCTGATGGCATTCCTCATCTTCTCCCGGTCGGGGATGAAGCTCTCCAGGGACCTGGTCTTCCTTGCCACTGCCGATGAGGAGACAGGGGGAACCCATGGAATAGAGCACATCTATGGCCTGGAGCCTCTCCTCTCCACGGCGGCATTCTGCATCAACGAAGGGGGAGGAATCCGCTTCACGGGCCCCCGGAGCATCCCGTGCTGGTGTATCGGGGTAGCAGAGAAAGTCTCGCTCCGCCTGAAAATCACCACCCACGGCAGGGGCGGCCATGGCTCCATCTACCGGCACGACAATCCCAACGTGGTCCTCCTCAGAATACTTTCAAAGATTGAATCAATGCACGAGCCGCCGACAGTAATCCCCGTAGTGAAGGAGTTTTTCAGGAACATCGCCATTGCCGAGGGACAGGATGAGCGCAGCCATTTTCTGGATATTGAGCAGGGGCTCACCGACAGCGGTTTTGACAGGAAGTTCAGACAGAACGGCTACTATGACGCCATGGTGAGAAATACAAAGGTCATCACCATGCTCAAGTCAGGGGAAAAAATCAACATGATCCCTGTTAAAGCCAGCGCTTATCTGGATTGCAGGCTTATCCCCGGGAGCTCCAAGGAGGATTTTCTGGGAAAAATCAAGGATGCGCTTCTGGGCGAGCCTGTCACCATCGAGATTGTGGACTCAGGAAGGGAGTCGCCTCCCTCGCCCCTTGGCAGCCCTCTCTACAGGGCGATTGAAAATGTCGCCTCCCGCGCCGATCCTGGAGGAATCACCGCTCCCTTCATGATGACGGGAGGCAGCGATTCAAGCTTTCTGCGCCAGAAAGGGATACCCTGTTATGGCTTCGTGCCTTTCAGGCTCCCCCCGGAAGAGAAATCCAGGGTTCACGGGAAAAACGAGCGGCTTTCGCTTGAAAACCTGAGGAACGGAATGAGGCTTCTGATGGAGATCATTCTGGAGCTTGAGGAGCTTGGGGCTCCTTAGGGTCCTCTTCCTCTCCGGTCCTTATCCTGAAGGCTTCGACGGAATCGGCATAGACCACATCAGATTTGGCAAGCAGCGAAAAGGTGGCCAGAATCAGCTTTATGTCAAGCCAGAAGGAGTAATGATCGACATACCATATATCCCATTCGATCCGCTCAGGCCATGAAAGCGCGTTTCTCCCTTTCACTGTCGCGAGTCCCGTCATGCCGGGCTTCACTTCAAGTCGCCGCCTCTCATGCCCGGTGTACTGCTCGACCTGGTAGCGGAGAGTAGGCCGGGGTCCTACACAGCTCATCTCTCCCCGCAGCACGTTGAAGAGCTGAGGGAGCTCATCAATGCACCAGCGCCTCAGGAAATGGCCTGATTTCGTGATGCGGGGATCGCCTTTCACGAGATCAAGGCCCGCACCTATATGCTCTGCACCGTCCACCATGGTACGGAACTTGAATATGGTGAAAGGCTTTCCATCCTTCCCTATCCTCTCCTGGAGAAAAAACAGGGGGCCCTTCGACTCGAGCTTGATTATCAGGGCGGCGGCGGCCATGACGGGAGCGGTGAGCAGGAGGCCGATAAAAACAAGAAAAAGGTCAAGAGCCCTTTTCAGAAATTTTTCCGTCGAGGTCATGGGAGAGGCCATTTATGCACCTGCAGGGGGCGCCTGCCCCGAAAAGGCAGGCACCCCGAAAAATGCTTATTTCGATACCGCCATGTGCTTGAGGTTCTCAATGACAAGCTCTGCCGTCTGGATTCCTGCACGCTTCTGGCCTTCACTGGTACTGGCGCCTATGTGGGGAGTTCCGATGAAGTTCTCCAGGGCAAAGAGGGGATTGTCCTTGGCAGCAGGCTCCATTTCAAATACATCCATGGCCGCGGCAGCCACCTTGCCACTCTTGAGGGCCTCCGCGAGGTCATGCTCATTCACCACGCCGCCGCGGGCGCAATTAATGAGAATGACGCCGTCCTTCATCTTTGCTATGGTATCCTTGCTGATGAGATTAGCCGTCTCGGGAGTCTTGGGAATATGGAGCGAGATGAAGTCCGATTCCTTCAAGACCTGGTCCAGGTGGGTGGTGAAGTGAATATGGTGGGCCTCCAGCTTGTCCATCTGGCAGACGCCTTCCTGGTCGCAGCCCAGGACCTTCATACCCAGTGAATGGGCGCGGCTTGCGAGCTCGCACCCGATTCTCCCGCAGCCGATGATACCCAGGGTCTTCCCATGGAGCTCAATGCCCTTCAAGGCGCTTTTCTCCCACCTGCCCTCCTTGAGGCCGATGGTGCCCCTCACGATCTGGCGCGCAGCAGCGAACATCATGCCCAGGGCCAGCTCGGCTACGGAGATGGAAGTGGCCGCAGGGGTGTTCACCACCTTTATCTTATGGGCCTCTGCCGCCGCCTTGTCCACGTTGTCAAGGCCCACGCCGGCGCGGGCGATGAGCTTGAGGTTCTTTCCCTTCTCTATGACCTCTTTTTTCACTTTGGTGGCGCTCCTCACGACGATGGCGTCATATTCAGGGATTACCTCCAGGAGCTCCTCGGGCTTTAATCCTTTCTTCTCCACCACTTCGAGCCCCGCTCCCTTCATCATTTCGAGGGCCTGCTTGTCAAGTCCGTCCGTTACGAGAACCTTCATGATCATCTCTCCTTTTTTTATATTACCCAATGGGCTTTTAATGCCGTTACCTATACCTCGCGCAGCGTCTGTTCCCTGAGAGAGAGGAGGTGCGCCACGAGGTGCTCCCTGCCCACCTTCTTCTCCAGGGCCAGTATTTTCACTATCCCCCTGCCGTACATCCAGCTCTTTATTTTCAGGAGCTTCCCTGCTTCATGTTTTTCCCCCTCGGAGAGAAGAATCCTGTATTCCACCCACCGGGCCATTGCTTCCCTGAAACTCTTGTTTTCAGTGAAGAGCTTCTTTTCATAGAGAAAGGCATGGGTGAGTTCGTGAGCCAGTATGGCCTTGAAGCGCTCCCTCTTGAGACCGCTCAGGATATATACCATGTGATACTTTTCGTCAAACATCAGGTGGGAGCGGTATTTTCCCAGGGATCCGGCACACCATGAAAAGGAATACTCCCAGATCCTCTGTTCCTTGATGAGCTCAATCACTACGGGGTAAGTGACCTTTATACCATACTGCCCGGCAAGAAGGCTCTTCATCTCTTCAAGGAGCTTCTTCGCCACGGTGAGATCCCTGACATTGGGCTTGTCATTCACCTCAAACTCTGAGGTCGTTATCTTGAACTCACTCTGACCGGTGATCAGAAACTCTATGGTTCGGCCTATCTTTACAAGAGTGGACTTGAGAATCGCAGGAATATCCACCTTGACACCTGTCCATCTCGGAGGAAAAATTGAAACCAGGGCTATGAGAAAAGGATTTGACGGGGCGCCATCCTGGCAGATCATTGATCTTGAAAAAGAGGCCGGTGCATTCTCCCGGAAGCCTATTTCTTAAGAGCGGCCCTCACATCATCTTCTGTTGCTCCCTGCTTGTTGGCAATCACCGTAAGAAGGAGATTGGTTTTCTCAAGTTCGCCTGCCAGTGCTTTGAACATTGTGTTGAGATATACCCCAAAGGCCAGGAAAAAAATGGTCCATACAATCATCAGAACTGTCTTTAAATCCATCCTGTTCTCATCCTCCTTGATTCATAAAAAAATAATGTTTCTCAAGTTCCCAGGGAACAGCACCGAAGAATTCCCCTCACGGGCAGTAAAGATCTGCTTCCCCCCCCCCGCATTTGACAACCTGTAGTGGTGTTCACCTTCAATCGATGATCTCAATATATTTATTCCTGCAGAGAAAAAATCCTTCTCATCTTTGCAAGGAAAAGCATTTCCCTGTTCCCGCGGGGAAACAGCAGGTCCGCATTCTCCAAGGCGCGCCAGTATGGTAACGGTCCCATGAAGGAAATCACGGGCACTTGGTGAATTCTCAAGAAAGAAGATGAGACCCTTTATAGAGAGAGGCAAGGATGAGAATAGTGCTGTCCACATGCAGATTGGAGGAGGCCGATCATATCACCGACACCCTCCTCAAAGAGAGGCTGATAGCGAGCGCGAATCATGTTCCCGGTGTCATTACGAAGCTCTGGTGGAAAGGTGAGATGATCTCCCAGCAGGAAGTCCTGCTCATATTGAGAACAAGGGAGGAGCTCATCTGGAAAGTTGAGAAAAGGATCGAAGAGCTCAACAGCTTCGAAGTCCCCGAAGTGGCAAGCATAGAGATAAAGGAATGGAACAGCAAGTACGCCAACTGGCTCTTATCAGTCACTCAGCAGAAATAGACCCTTTGCCGAACGGACCTCTGATGATGACTCTTGAATAACTGCCTGCAAGAAGCCAATTCCAGGAGGTGGCCATGGAATCACTTTCCGTATTTATTGTGCCCCACACCCACTGGGATAGGGAGTGGTATGTTCCCTACGAGATTTTCAGGAAAAAGCTCACCGATATGCTCCTGAGCCTTGTCGAGGCTATGGAGCATGACAAGGAATACCATGCCTTCGTGCTTGACGGCCAGGCCGTAATACTGAAGGATTACCTTGACTATTACCCGGAGCACGAAGAGCGCATCGAGAAGCTGGTAAGGGAAGGGCGCCTCCTGGTGGGGCCCTGGTACACGCTCCCCGATGAATACCTGGTAAGCGGTGAAGCCCTGGTGAGGAACCTCCTCATCGGGCATAAAATGGCTGACTACTTCGGCAAAGTAATGAAAATCGGCTACGTGCCCGACTCCTTCGGCCATATCTCCCAACTGCCGCAGATCCTCAAAGGATTTGGCATTGATCATGCCATCTTCACCAGGGGTATAGGCGATCAGCCCCGGAAATCGGAATACCGATGGAAGGGGAGCGACGGCACTGAAGTGCTCGCCACGGTACAGCTTCTCGCTTACAACAACCTGGGCTACCTGCCCCAGGAAACTGCCGTGGCAGAGAGCCGTGTGCTCCGGGAAGTGCGCTACCTTCAGCCTTTTCTCTCAACAGGGAATGTGCTCCTCAATCATGGCGGCGATCACCACTGGCCCCAGCCCCATGTAGTCGAGGTGGTCCGCTCCCTCGCCGGGAAGAACCTCTTCAGCTCCATCAGGATCTCCGGTTTTGAGGAATATTCCCTGGCGGTGAAAAAGGAGGACAGCCGGCATTTCCCCACACTTGAAGGCGAGCTGAGAGACTCGCGCCATTTTCCCATTCTCTCCGGTGTGCTTTCCACCAGGATGAAGCTCAAGCTGATGAACCATGCCATAGAGAACCTCCTGGCCCACTGGGCCGAGCCCCTTGCCACATTGAGCCACCTGGAAGGGAATGCTTACCCGCACAGGGCTCTGCTCATGGCGTGGGAGCTGCTCCTTCAGAATCATGCCCATGACAGCATATGCGGCTGTGGCACCGACGAGGTCTTTGAAGAGAACATCATGCGGTTCCACAAGGTCAAGCAGCTGGGAAACTACATCAGGAACGAGTCAATGTCCCTGATGTGCGATGCCGTTTCCACCCTGCAGGAAAACATTCCTGAGGGGGAGACCCTCGTGATCTTCAACTCCCTCCCCTACACAAGAACGGAGCCCGTGCAGATCAAGCTCGCATGCCAGAACCTCCCTGAAGCCCTCTGCCTCGTCGATGAGAAGGGAGAGGAGCATCCGCTGCAGCTCACCGGCAAGACGGAGCAGGAGGGCTCCTATCCCCACATGTCGAGAGATCCCGTCGAAGAGAGGAATTATGCCTTTACCGCCGGAGAGATGCCCCCCATGGGCTACAGGACCTTCTACCTGGTCCCCTCGAAAGAGCAACCGGGAGAGCCGCAGCCACCTCCGCAGGAAAAGGAAGAGCTTGCCATAGAGAACCGCTTTTATGAGGTGGGATGGAACCCCATCGACAGGCTTTACGCGGTGGAAAAGCGCACCGGCAGGAAGTTCCCCTATCTCTCGGGATTCATGGACGAGGCCGACTGCGGTGACGAATACAATTTCTCACCCCTTCCCGGCGATATGGTCCTCAAGGATCCCTTGAGAGATCTCACGTGCTCGCTTGTCGCCGACGGCCCGGTGCAGAAAACCATAGAGATCAAGGGCCTGCTTGCCCTTCCCGAGGGGCTTGCCCCTGACAGGAAGTCCAGAAGCGCCACCCTCCAGGAGTGCCCCTTCTCGCTCAGGGTCTCTCTCTTTGAAGGCCTGGAGAGGATCGACTTCTCTCTTCACTTGAAAAACAACGCTCGCGATCACCGCCTCAAGGTGGTCTTCCCGCTCGAAATCGGGGAAGGGAAGCTCACGGCAACGGCAGAGGCTCCCTTTGATCTTGTGACCAGGAGCCTCTCGAGGCCCTCCTCTGGAGGATGGATCGAAGAGCCTGCCAGAACTTTTCCCCAGGGACGCCTCCTTCTTCTCAGGGATGCGGCGCATTCACTGGCCCTCTTCAACAAGGGTATCCCGGAAGTGGAGATTCACAGGGGGAGCAAGCGCCTCCAGGTGATCATGACTCTTATCCGCTCCGTGGGATGGCTCTCGCGGCATGACATCATAGGGAGAGGCGTCGAGGCAGGACCTAAGATACCCACGCCGCTCGCGCAGTGCATCGATGAATTCCGTTTCAGCTATAGCCTGGTCATAGCCGAGGCCTCACGGGAGCCCGAGCATTTTTCCGCACAGGCGCTCTGTTTTGACGTCCCCCTCCGGGGCACCTTCACCAGCAGGCATAAGGGCGCGCTGCCCCCCTCGCGCAGCTATCTCTCGGTAAAGCCCGAAACGCTCCTCATTTCAGCATTCAAGAAAGGTGAGCACAACGACAGCATTATCCTGCGGCTCCATAATCCGTCAGGAAAACCCCTGGACGGAACCCTGGCCTGCGGCTTTCCGGCAAAAGGATATTACCATGTGACGCTCAACGAGGAGAGGACAGGCACCCTCAATGCCATTGACAGGCCATTCAACGTGGACCCGAAGAAAATCATCACCCTGGAGATTGAAAGACAATAATACTGCAGGAACAGGAGCTGATCTCTATGAAAGCTGTAGACAAGTATCTGGATGCAATGATCAAGGTGAGCGGGTCTGACCTCCACCTTGCTTCGGGATTCTGCCCCATGATAAGGATCCATGGGCAGCTCGAGCTCACCGATGCCCCGCCCCTGCCTCCCGACAATGTAAGGGAAATGGCTCTGGAGATTCTCTCCAACGAGGATAAGGAAGCCCTTTTCAGGAACACGAGCGTGGATTTCATTTACCGCTCAGAAGCGCTGGGACACCGCTTCCGCTCCAATTCCTTCTTCCAGAAGAACGGCCTCAACCTGGTATTCCGGTGGATCCCCACGGCCATCCCCACGCTTCAGTCCCTTGGCTTTCCCGAGGTGATGAGAAACCTCACCCATTTCCACCAGGGCCTTGTGCTGGTCACGGGCCCCAGCGGCTGCGGGAAAACCTCCACCCTTGCATGCCTTATCGACATCATCAATGAAGAGCGCTCACTCCACATTATTACCGTGGAGGATCCAATTGAATATGTTCACGAGAACAAGAATTCACTGGTCATCCAGCGGCAGCTAGGCATGCACGTCTCTTCCTTCAACCTGGCCCTCAAGGGAGCTCTCCGTGAGGACCCCGACGTGATCATGATCGGCGAGATGCGCGACCTGGAGACTATCCAGCTTGCCATCACTGCCGCAGAGACAGGCCACCTGGTCTTCGGCACCCTTAATACCAACAATGCCATACAGACCATCGACAGGATCATTGACGCCTTCCCCTCGGACCAGCAGTCCCAGATAAGGACGATGTTCTCCGAGTCAATCAGGGGGATTGTATCGCAGCAGCTCATTCCCAAGGCCGATGGAACCGGGAGGGTATGCGCCTACGAGCTGCTCTTCTCAAATCCCAGCGTCGCCAACATGATCCGGGATGGCAAGAACTACCAGCTTACGTCGGTGATGCAGATGGGCAAGAAGCACGGCATGCAGATGATGGACATCTCTCTCAGGGAGCTCCTGGAACAGGGCCTTATCACCAGGGACGAGGCCTTCGAGAGATGCGTTGATCCTCAACAATTCCAGTAAAGGCGGGAACGGACATGAAGTTTTTCTCCAAATTCAAGAATTTCCAGAAGGATGGCCCCGCGGAGGGCTCCTCCACACTGCCGATCCAGGACGAGACGCTGACTGCCGCCGCTGAGAGCAGGGCGCCGGAACCCACGGCCCACCATGAGCCGGCTCATACGGCCCCGCCGCATGAAGCCGCGGCCGAGGAGCACATGATGCCCCTTATCGTCCCCGTGAAGGAAGCAAGAAAGACCATCGATCTCACCTTCCCGGAGTTCTCCATGAAGGCCCTCCTTACTAAAATGGTGGAAATCGGGGCTTCAGACCTCCACTTCGAGACAGGCTCCCCCCCCATATACCGCATCAAGGGAGACATGGCATTTGTGAACATGGAGAATATCACGAAGGATACAGCGGAACGCTGCCTTTACGGGCTTATCAACGACTCGCAGAGGCAGACCTTCAACGAGTGCGGGAACCTGGATTTTGCTTACGAGATAAAGGATGTAGCCCGGTTCAGGGCAAACTTTCTTAAGCACCACCGGGGAATAGGCGGGGTCTTCAGGATTATCCCCAGCAAGATCCCCACGGCAGACGAGCTGAGGCTTCCCGAGGTGATCAAGTCCATTTCCATGTCAAGAAAAGGCATCATCCTCGTTACTGGGCCCACGGGCTCAGGGAAGAGCACCACGATGGCCTCGATGATAAACCACATCAACAGGAACAAGAAAGGCCACATCATCACCATCGAGGACCCCGTGGAGTTCACCCATCAATCGATCAACTGCCTCATCACCCACCGCGAAGTGGGCCATCACACCCTCTCATTTGCCGATGCCCTCAGGGCCGCCCTCAGGGAGGATCCCGACGTGATTCTCGTGGGCGAGCTGCGCGACCTGGAGACAATCTCGCTGGCCCTCACGGCAGCGCAGATGGGAGTGCTCGTCATGGGCACGCTCCATACCAACAACGCCACAAAGACGATTGACAGGATGATCGACGTATTCCCCGCCAAGCAGCAGGAGCAGGTACGCCTCCAGCTCTCGCAGTCCCTCAGGGCCATTATTGCGCAGCAGCTGCTGAAAACGGCTGACGGAAAGGGAAGAACAGCGGCCATTGAGATACTTATCGCCAATACGGGCCTCTCCAATATTATCCGCGAAGGCAAGACCACCCAGATCCCGTCATTCATCACGATGGGAAAAAGCGAGGGGATGCAGTCCATGGACACCGTGCTGGTGGACTTTGTGAAAAACGGCATCATCAAGAAGGAGGACGCTCTTTTAAGGGCCAATGACATGAGCGTGTTCAAAAGGGCAGGCCTTCTGCAGTGACGCGAAGATGCCGGGCTTCACTGCCGGGAATGTTGAAGGACTGGAGGAAACCTATGTCAAAGATATGGTAAGTAGCATGCTCCGGGTGCGAAATCCCCGCAAGGAAAGGACAGAATTCAATGGAAGAGAAAAAGAGACTTCTCCTCGTTGACGATGAAAAGGACTTCGCCAGGTCCTTGAAGCTTTACCTCGAGATGGAAAATTACGAGGTTGACATGGTGAACAGCGGGAGCGAGGCGCTGGTAAAGGCTGAAAACAATTCCTATCACCTGGTGATATCCGATATCCTGATGCCGGAAATGGACGGATATGAGCTGCGCAAGAAGCTCAGGACAATTCCCGGCACCAAAAAAGTCCCCATAATACTGCTCACGGCCAAGGAAGCCGACGTGGAGTCCCTCAAGGAGATTCATGACGGCGCCACGAGCTTCATAATGAAGCCCTTTGAGCACACCCTCCTGCTCGATGAGATAAAAAACCTTATAGAGCACCGTGCGGCCCGGGAGCTTCCCTAGCTCCCCATCCTTACAAGAGGCAGAGAACACCTTGAAAAAGAGCACACCATCTTCATATTCTTACAGGGGAGTGAGCCCCACACTTTTCATCGGCCTTGGCGAATACGGCGGCAGAACCGTGGGTGCCCTCATGGATCTGGTGAAAAAAAGGTTCCCGCCGGCGGAAGAGCCTCCGCTTTTCCAGTTTATATCTCTTGGCAGCGCGCACTCCCAGAGTTCACCAGCGGTCCAGCTGTTCTATGATGGCTCTGAAAGCTTCCAGGCCCCGCCGGGTTCTTGCCCGGAGGAGGGGCCGGGGAAAAGCGCGGCAGGCGGCGGCATTACCAGGCATCATTACCGCATGGCCTTTTATCAACATATAGAGGGCCTGAGGGCGCTCTGCCGCAGGCATCTCGCGGCGATAACCTCCCCACTTACGAGGAAGAGCGCGGCAGAGGCCCTGAACATCCCCATTGACGAGGGGGTGACGGTCTATATCATCTCTTCCCTCTGGGAGTCATCTTCCACGGGGATTCTTTGGGATATGGCGACGCTGCTCAGGGAGGAGACGGGGAATATTGAAGGGCCTGTGAGAATCATCTCCCTCCTTCTCTATCCAATGGAACAGCCCGGCAGGCCCCTGTGCCTTACGGACGATCAATATGCCGTGATGGGTGCCGCCCTTGAGGAGCTTCAGTCCCTCTATGCCGGCAGGAGCATGCAGGCCCTGCCCGGTGTGCCCTGCCCTGCGCCGGGAAAACCCTTTCACCTCGCTTACGTGCTTCCTCTCTCCCCTGGAGAAGAGGAGGACGAGGAGGCCATGCAGCTTCTTCAGAGCTACCTGTCCATGGAGCTTGATCCTTTTTTCTCGCCATACCTGAAAAGCACAAGGGATCAGCTCAGCCTCTACCTCGATCTTCCCCTTATTACCTTCGGCATGGCGGAGCTTCTCTTTCCCCACAGGGAAATCATTGAATGGTGCTCAAGGAGGCTGAGCCTGAGGGCCCTCCAGATGTGGGGGAGAAAAGAGGCCGCCTCCCAGACCGACGAGGCCCTCAGGAAGTTCTTCCGCATCATGGAGATAAAAAACCCCGAGAAGGCCGACGAGGAGTTCTCCAGGAGAATGGGGAAGCCCAAGGAGACAGCATGGCACCTGGGACGGCAGCTCAAGGAGCTTATTGAGACCTCCAGAAAGGATGACCTTGCCGAGAAGTTTGACGAAGAATACCGCAGGCTCTCCGCAGAGGAGCTGAACGAGTCGTCATCGACCCTCAACATGAAGATGAAAGAGATGGGGTCACTCCACAAAAAAGAGATCTCCCGGCTTCTGCTGGAGATGGCGAGTGACAGCCACGTGGGGCTTTTAAAGCTGAAAGGGGCTCTTGCCTCCCTGACCTCATTCTGCAACAGGGCTACCAAGCAGGTGGAAAACAGGATACAGGCAAGCGCCCTGAAGATTGACGAGCTGGAAAGAGAGCGGGTGGCCCTTGGCAGAGCGCTGAAAAAGCTCGTGAAAACGCCTCTCTTTTTCCTGCACAAGGCGAAGTTTCACGCTCTTTTTGAAAAGCTCTGGAAAGTCTCGGAGCTGTCCTTTGCCGAGCGCCTTCTTCTTCACATTCTCACATCGGGCCTTGAGTATTACCATCTCATGCGTGAATTCCTCTCACAGTACCGGGAACCTGTGGACTCCCTCATTGAAGTTTATGATCTCCTCTCGAAGCAGCTCAACGAGGAGGAGTTTTTCCCGCCACTGGGTGATCCCCTCACCATCTCCTTTGTGAAGGGGAACGCCCTGGAAGCCATATACCAGGATAATACAGGGAGCGAGGAGAAGACCATCACTGAAGTGATCTCCTCGATGCTCTCCCTTATCCCTTTGGATCTTGTCGATCTCTCCAACAAGCGCATCCTCAGAGACCTCAGGAATAACGCCCTGGAAGCCCTCTCCTCCAAGGCAAGGCAGTGTTTTAACCAGATTAGCGAAAAACCGGTGGTGGAGTTCTTCAATGAGCTCTGTACCGAAGGAGCACAGGACTCGTTGATTGAACAGCTTCTCCAGCGCGCAGCCCCGCGGCTGGCACCGCTGCTGAAAGGCGAAAACATGCGGATACGAACAACCGTGGCATTCCACGAGGGAACCTATCCTCAGTCCGAAGCGTCAATGAGGCTGGTGAAGAAGCTGGACGCCCTGGGGAATGCCATGCTTGAGTGCGCCGACATATGCGATGAGAGCAGGATTTCAGCCCTGGCGCACTATGCCGGGATCACCGTAAAGGATCTCAAAGGGAGCAAATGGCCCGCGCAGGCGGCAGCCCTGCAGAAAAGGCACCAGTTCAACCTCTCCGGCGAAAAAGGAGGGAATGATGAAGGGGAGCCTGTCCTCACGGTGAAAAGCTCACCCTGATGCCGTCCCGGGAAATCCACATGGAATCAAGGAGGAATCTGATGAGAATTGCATTGAGCCTTATGATACTTTTCGCAGGAGCGCTCCTCACCCTTATGGCCATGACCGGAGGCTGTGCCCCGCCGCCTCAGCCCCCGAGCAGCATCCAGCCGCTGGACACTTCCCATGTGACGGCTCTCAAGTCAGCCCTGAACACTGACCCCGAGCTCGCCTCGGCAGGAATCCAGGTGACTGTCCAGAACGACACCGCAACCCTCACCGGCACCGTAAACTCCGAGGAAGCGAAGAAAAGGGCGGAAGCCATTGCCCTCAAGACCAGGGGTATCAACAAGGTGGTGAATAACCTCCAGGTGGCCCCAAGTGAATAGCAGCAACGGAATCGGCCCCTTCCATGAGCTTTAGGATAGGCCCCATTGAGATAAAAAGCCCTGTAGTCCTCGCCCCTATGGCAGGCGTCACCGATCTTGCCTTCCGCCTGGTAGTGCGAAGCTTTCACGAGGGGCTTTCATGCGCCGAGATGGTGAGCAGCCAGAGCCTTGTCCATGCAAAATCCCGGAAAAAATATCTTCTCCGCTTCGATCCGAGGGACACTCCCACAAGCGTGCAGATCCTGGGACGCGATGCCTCCCTTATGGCCGAGGCCGCAAAAATCCTCGAGGACATGGGGGCCCAGGCAATTGACATCAACATGGGATGCTCGGTGAGAAAGGTGCTCAAGCAACGTGAAGGCTCTGCCCTGCTGAGAGAGCCCGAGGTGGCAGGTGCAGTCATGAAAGCCGTCGTAAAGGCCGTTACCCTCCCTGTAACGCTCAAAATGCGCATGGGATTCAGTGAGGACCCGAAAAGAGCACTTCTTTTTTCAAAAATCGCTGAAGACTCCGGCATCGCCGCCCTTGCCGTCCACGGGAGAACCATCGAGCAGGGCTTTTCAGGGAAAGCCGACTGGGAGATCGTAGCCCAGGTCAAGAACACCGTTGCTGTCACCGTTATCGGGAACGGCGATGTGAAAACGCCTCCCGACGCCGCGACAAGGATGAGAGAGAGTGGCTGTGATGCGGTTATGATAGGAAGAGGCGCCATGGGAAATCCATGGCTCTTGAGAAATGCTGCCCGCGCATGCCTGGGCCTGGCCCATGAGGAACCCGCCACAGAGGAGAAATTCCCCGTCATGCTTCGGCATATCGCCCTTGCCAGGGAGCTTGCCGGCGAAAGCTCCGCTTCGAAAACCATAAGAAAGCACCTGGTGTGGTATTTGAAGGGGATGCCCCTTGCATCCAGGATGAGGGACCTCATTTTTCACCAGAATTCCTGCAATGGCCTCGTGGCTTTGATTGAAAAATACCGTGATTATATCTCAGGCCTCAATGGCCGGCCCGAGGCTGAAATTCCCCACCCCCGGGAACTGGCGGAGCGCTTCGAGAGCTCCATGGGCGTCAATGCATAACAAGCCGCCTTTCCAGATAGAGGCCATATTCCCTCATCTCCATGGCAGGAATATTTCTGCTATTGTAAAATAAAGGAGAAACATTTTAAAGGGAGCCGGTAAATACATGAAACTGGTAAGGCTTTCACCCAAATACGCCCAGAACGTTGCATCTCTTGAAAGCGAGGTCTACGCTCCGCCCTTCAGGCACGGCGAGGACACCATCAAGAGCAACCTGGCCAAGAGCGAGCAGGACAAGGGGAATCTCAGCTGGGGCCTCATTGATGATGACAAGCTCGTTGGCTATATTACCGCCTGGCTGGATGAATCCCATGTAAAGGAATACATCCAGGAAGACGTGGTCTTCATTGACGATATTGTGGTTCTTCCCGACTTCCGCTCCGGCCTTTTCAAGCTCCTCAAGGCATTCAAGAAAGACATGAACAAGGACAGCCGCTGGGGACTTCCCGTAGAGGGCATTGCAAGGAAAAACGCTTACGAGCTCTTTACAAGGCACAGGGAGCTGCTGGAAAAATTCGGCTATGAGCTTGCCTATACCTATGAGTATTTTGACGAAAACCTTAAGGAAAACCTCATATGGATAAGATTTGAGTGCGCACAGCCCTGAACAGGAGGGAGATCCCGCCACCTCATGCCGTCCAAGAAGACAATACTGACCAGGAAAAACAGGAGCAGCAATAGTGGAAATTAGAGCCCTCCATTGCTCGGACATTCACCTTGACGGCAAGTTTCCGCTCACACCGGGCCGCGGGGAGCAGAGAAGGCAGGAGACAAGGGAGCTGTTCACAGAAATCCTTGAAACTGCCAGGGGGGAAAAAGTTGATGTGGTCCTCATCGCCGGTGATCTCTTTGATCACTCCCTGGTGAGCCCCGGGACCATCGCTTTCATCAAGGAGAAGATCAAGGCCCTTGACCCTCTCCCCGTGGTGATAGCGCCGGGAAACAAGGATCCTTTCACTGCCGACTCCCCCTACTCTTATTCAGACTGGCCTCCCAATACCATAATCTTTAACACCAACAGGCTGAAGGCTATTGAGATAAAGGAAAAAAAGCTTGTAATCCATGGGGCTGCCAACAAGTCCGGCGACGATTCTTACCCTATCATGAAAAGCTTTGCCGCAAGGAAAAAGGAGTTTCTCCAGATTCTGATGTTTCATGGCACCGACACAGAGATCGCCCCCGCGGGAAAAACAGTCTGTCTCCCCTTCAGCGGCAGTGAACTTGCCCAGTGCCCTGTCAATTATATTGCCCTTGGCCATCTTCATGATTACCGGAGGCTTTCCCCCGGGGAGGGAAATTCCTGTGCCTGCTACTGCGGGGCTCCAGATTTCCGCTCCTTCCATGATACCGGGGAAAAAGGGATCATTGTGGCAAGAATAACCCAGGAAGGAACAGAGACAAGGCTGCTGCCAGCCTTCAAGCGAAGATACTTCACTCTACCTGTTGAGTGCTCACCGGCAGAGACCAGTGAAAAGCTCCTTGAGCGGGTGAGGACCATGGCAAAGGAAAAGGACTGGAGTTCTTCCGTGGTAAGGATAGTCCTTACCGGAAGCATTTCACCTTCACTGGCAGCAGGCATCAAAAGAATCAGGGATGATCTTGCCCCTCACTTTTTCGGTGTCTCCGTCTTCAACGAGGCGGCCATCATTCAGGACATGAAATCAATGAAAGGGAGCCCTTCAACCTTAACGGCATTTGTCGGCGCCATTGAAAAAAGGATGGAAAGGGCAGGCAGGGAGGAACTCCTCCTGCTTGCCGAGAGCCTGTCTGTGGGAATTGAGGCTTTTTCCCCGCAAGAAAGTGTTGCGCAATGAAGGTAACCAGGCTGGTCAGCATCAACGCAGGCGGTGAGAGCCTCCCTCTCTCACCTCAATGCAATATCATACTCTGCGGCGCCGGCAAGGTCCTTGTCAGCGGCAGCAGCACCTGCGGGGAATCGGAAAGCCGGGAAGCCTCTCTGATAGTCTGCCCGGAAGAGGGTGGTGCCCCGCCACCTTTGCCGGACAGTGCTTTCCCCCCTTCCCTTCTTTTTAACGGCATGCTCATGAAGCACCTGGACGATCCTTCCCGCTTCTCGTCGCTCTTCCTCTCCATGGCCGATTCAGGCAGTGAAAATCCTCCACAGAGTAACCCGCTGAAGCGTCTCGATGCGGAGCTTTCTCATATCGGCTCAGATTCTGACGGATCAGGTGCCATAGGATCCCTTCTCCTGAGCATGAGCTCGTTGGAAAATGACATTAAATCCCTCAGGGAGAGGAGAGAGCGCTTTGTGACGATCTCCACGACCATTGCAAAGCTTGAAAAAAAGCTCTCCATGCTGATGAAGGACAAGATAAGGACAGAGGATTCCATCCCCAAGGAAAATGCGGCGCGGCTTTACGAGCTTCTCAAGGAGTACCGGGAGCACTCATCCCGCATGAGGGAGAATGAGGCCCGCCTCAAGAGCCTCAAGGAGTCAAAGGAATCCGTCACTCAGAAGGCAAGTGCCCTGAGGGAAGCCCTCAGGGATTATGAGTATCTCCTCACCATGGATAACTCCATCCTCACGCTTATCAATGAATACGAAAGCATAATAATCATCAAGGACTCGTCATCGCAGGAGAAAGAGCATCTCAAGGCCGAGATTCTGGATAAGGAGAAAGAGCTCCAGTCAATCATCTCTCACTACACCAAGGGATTTGAAAAATATTCCTCCTTCGAGGAATTTGACTCCCTCCTCACCACCCTTGAGAGAAGCGTCAGCAGGGCAAAGATTATCAATGAAAAGTGGGAGGTCGTGGAGGAGAAGGAACAGGAGGCTAAAAGGCTGAGAGGAAGGGCCATATCATACCTCATCCCCGCTTATTTTTTCACCCTTCTTGTTGTTGCTCTCGGCTCTGCCCAGATTCACACAAGCTTCCCCATGCTGGAGGTGCCGCTCCTTGTCTCATCGCTTGCGTGCATCTTCATGTTCTATGAATTTTACAAGTACAACCAGCAGAAGAAACGATTTGTCAACGAGATGAACCGCGGGAAGAAAGAGATCATGGAGCTCAAGAGCGATATAGATAAGTCAAAGGAGGCCCTCTCGGAGATTCTCAAGGAGGCAGGAGTCACCGTGTCCTTTGATCTGCGCACCCGCTTCAGAGAATTCCAGGGAGCCAAGAAGGACCTCGACAGCCTCAGCAGGATCACCCGCTCTTTTGATTCCGATGAATCGGAGACCTCAGTGAAAACGAGCTCTCTTGAGATGGAGATCCGTAAAATTCTTGAAAAGAGCGGGGTGCTTTCCCAGGACGCGCCTGTCTCGGCAGAGGTCATCGGGCAGTTCAAGGAGAATTACAGAAAGGCTCAGGCGCTCCAGCAGGAACAGGAATTCCTGCGCATCGAATACCGCAGGATTACTGACGATATCGAGAGAGAGTCGCCTGCGAAAAGCCAGCTTGACAAGACCTTTCAGGGGGCAAGCGCCGCTCTCAGGGCAATGCTTGAAGATAAAAGCCATGCTCTCAATGAGGACATGGTGAAGCTCCTGGAGCTTGACGCCGTAATATCGGACTATCAGGCAGTGATTCATGAGATGGAGGAACGTCTTCCCCCCTCAAGCCCCGGGGAAAAATCCCTCCCCGAGCTCGACGAGGAGCTCGACAGCCTGAGGAACCGGGTCGGGGAGCTCAAACAAAGGCGCGAGGCTGTCGCTCTTGCCAGGAGCATCCTGGAAGAGGCACGGAGAGACTACCTTTCCGGGGACTTCATCCCCCGCCTGAAAGATGCCCTCAGAAGTCAGTGCAGCGCTCTCCCCCACCCCTCGGACGAAAAGCTTATTGAGTCCCTCATGCCCGCGGGAGGCGACCTGGAGGCCGCCCTGGAAAGCAGTGAGCCCTCCAGGCTTTTTTACCATGCCCTTATAGTCTATGGAAGCATCCTTGTGACCATAAAAAATGAACAATACCCCCTTTTCCTGGACGATATCCTGAGCACTGACGGCCCCCTCCCCATTGAAGAGGCGGTAAGAGAGCTCCTGGACCTGTCAAAAGCCTTTCAGATAGTGTGTCTTACGAAAGAAAAGGCGCTCCTGGATCGTATAAAAGGCGCGCTTACAGCACGGGAAGCCCCCTATGACGAGCGCGAAAAAGAGGGCATCCTTGTCATCACCACAAGGTGAGCGGCCAGGGAGACATTATGACGGAAAGCTCCCTTCAGATTCTTACGAAATCCCCCGGCGAGACAGCAAAAATTGGCGAAACCCTTGCCGGGCTCCTCAGCGGCGGCGAGATTATCGGCTTCTCAGGCGACCTTGGAACAGGAAAAACAGTGTGCATCCAGGGGATATGCAGGGGCCTCGGCGTCAGGCAGAAGGTCACCAGCTCAAGTTTTGTGATCATGCGGTCCCTCGCGGGCAGGATCGCAGTGAACCATTTTGACCTTTACCGCCTGGAAGACCCGGAAGAGCTCATTGACCTGGGATATGAGGAGTTTCTTTTTTCCGACAGCGTCGCCCTCGTTGAATGGGCTGAAAGGCTCGGCAGGCTTATGGGAGAAGAGTACCTTATGGTCACCCTCGAGTACGGAGAGGAAAATGACGAGGAAAGGCTCATTACCCTTACCGCCAGCGGGGAGAGGTACGAGAGGCTCATTGGAGAGCTGCGTCTCCAGAACATTGGAAAGGAATGGCAGCCATGAAGGTGCTTCTTATCGATTCAGCCACAGATACCTTCTGCGTGGCTCTCGGAAAGGGGAAGCGCGTCGCCGGTGAGATGTTTTTTGAGCGCCCCAGGGGGCAGCTTCTCTTCATGATGCCGTCGCTGATGGAGCTTTTCAGGATAACAGGCCTGTCAGCAGAGGAGATCGATTTTATCGGCGTCACTTCCGGCCCTGGATCATTCACGGGCCTGCGTCTGGCGCTTGCCACCGCCAGGACCATCGGGCAGGTTCTCGGCAGACCGCTTGTGACCGTGAACACCCTTGATGCTATTGCAGGAAATGTCATGCCCCGCGGAGACGAAGTGGTCTGCTCAGCGCTTGATGCCCGCCGCGGAGAAATCTTTGCCTCCTTTTACCGCGTTGTGGACGGTGCCCTTAAAAGCATCTCGGGATACAGGGCATTCAAAGCTGCCGAATTTGCCAGTGCCATTGAAAACCTGGAGTGCTCCCGGTGCATCATCACGGGGAATGCTCTTGAGCGCTATGAAAAACCAGCCGGTGACGCCGGCGGAGTGAAAGCCGTGCTCCTTCCCCCCTCATACTGGTATCCCAGGGCTCCGGCTCTCATGGCCCTGGCACTTGCGGGCTACCATGGAGGGAGGGCCGTCTCCTGCTATGAAGCTTCCCCCTTCTATATGAGAAAATCAGACGCCGAGGAGCGCCAGGAAAGAGCGGAGACCACACAGTGAGAGATGAAGAGGCCCCGGTGTCCATCGGCTTCATGCGCGCTGAAGATATCCCGCGTATCAGGGAGATCGAGAAGCAGTGCTTCACTGATCTCTGGCCTGAAGATGGTTTTGAGCGTGAGCTCCAGAACACCAAGGTAGGCCTTTACCTTGTGGCGCACACAGGTGAAATGGTGGTGGGCTATATGGGAGCGTGGATCATAATGGATGAATCCCACATCACGACTCTGGCCGTGGACCCCTCCTGCCAGCACAGAAAAATCGGCCTGCGCCTCGTGCTCCGCCTCATGCGCGAGGCCATCACCAGGGGAGCGCGGTGGTCCACCCTCGAGGTGGCGGAGAAAAATACCGCGGCGCTCAGGCTCTATGATAAATTTGGCTTCAACAGGGTAGGTATCCGGCGGGATTATTACGGCGAGGGAAACAATGCCCTTGTCATGTGGGCCGGCAACCTCCAGAAGGATTCCTACAGGGCACGCCTGGAAGCACTTGAACAAAGCCTCGACGAGGCAAGGGAGAGAGGTGAGGAGAGATTATCTGGCTCGGCATAGAAACAAGCTGCGATGAAACTTCAGTGGCTCTCGTCGAAGACGGTGCCACGATTATCGCGAATCTTATCTCCTCTCAGGTTGCACTCCACGAGAAATTCGGCGGTGTCGTTCCTGAGCTGGCAAGCAGGAAGCACCTGGAAGTGGTGAACCCCCTTGTGGATGAGGCATTGAAAAGCTCAGGCCTCGCCTGGAGGCACCTCGGGGGAATCGGGGTAAGTCACGGTCCCGGCCTCATAGGGTCCCTGCTGGTAGGTGTAGCCACTGCCAAGGCCATGGCAGGGCTGCTTGGCATACCCCTCGTGGGGGTGAACCACCTTGCAGGCCATGTGTATGCCAACTTCCTGGTGAATCCCTCCCTGCCTCTCCCCTGCCTGTGCCTTCTCGTATCGGGAGGCCATACTGCCCTCGTCATCATGAGGGAGCACGGCAGATTCGAGCTGCTGGGTGAGACAAGGGATGATGCAGCCGGCGAATGTTTTGACAAGTCGGCAAGAATTCTCGGCCTTCCCTATCCCGGGGGCCCCGAGATCGACAGGCGGGCGCGCAGCGGAGACCACCGGGCAATAAAATTCCCCAGGGCATTCCTCGAGGAGGATTCCCTGGAGTTCAGCTTCAGCGGCCTCAAGACGGCAGTCAAGTATTTTGTGAAAAACACTCCGCCGGGGCACCATTCGATGGAGGATGTCTGTGCCTCGCTTCAGCACGCCATTGTGGATGTCCTGGTGAGAAAGTCCCTTCTTGCCCTTGAGCAGACCGGCATCAGGAGGCTTATGCTTGCAGGCGGCGTAGCCTGCAATTCCTCTCTTTCGGCCCGTCTTGGCGAAGAATCCAGGCGCAGGAATTTTGAGCTCTCGATTCCCCCGCCGGTGCTTTGCACCGATAACGCCGCAATGGTGGCATGCGCTGCCTGGTATGACTTTAAGAGAGGCAGGGAATGGTCCCTTTTTCTCGACGCCAACCCCAACCTCACGTGGGACGATATTCAGTGAGGGTCATCTCGGAGTGCACTCTCCCGCCGCCTTGCGTCTCAGCTTCCAGGAGACGGTGAAGGCGAATGCCACGGCAAGCGAAGCGAGAAGCGCCGTAAGCCAGGCAGGGAAGCCTCTTCCCACCACGAGAAGATAGGTATAGGGGGAGATCCCGAAGAGAAGGGCCGTCACACTCCAGAAGACTGCGCCGTGATAATTCTTTCTTCGCATGCATCTCACGGCGAGGGCAAAGGAGATCCAGAAAAGCACCACCTTCGCCGCATAGAGCGACGCAAGCACATTAAGGCTCACTCCATAATGAAAGGCAAGGGCCTGAAGTTTTTCCATCTGTCTTTATGGCACGAAAAAATCGGGAAGTAATGTTTCTCCACAATTCTCTTTTTTCCTTCCCGAATAACGGATGACTGTTCGAGGCTGGCCTTCCTGAATTATTGCGGGGAAAACAAGGAACCGGCACAGGCGGGAGAGAATTCTCTCATGCCTGCTGCACCGCAGAGAAAGGCGGATTACCGTGGCCCTGAAAGAAATCACCTCCCGGCAGAACCATTTCATCAAGTACGCCGCCTCGCTCAAGGAGAGGAAAAACAGGGATATTGAGCATTCCTGCATCGTTGAGGGGAGAAACCTGCTGAAAGATATGGCGGGAAGCGATATCTCCCTCAGGTTCCTCTTTGTATCCCGTTCATTCTACGGGAAGGAAGGCGCCGGTACCCTTCTCGAAAGGCTCATGCAGAAGGCCGGAAGGTCCTTTCTCATTGAAGACAGGCTCATGGAACATCTCTCCACGACAGAGAGCTCACCGGGAATCCTGGCCGTCGTGGAGACGAAAGCCATGGGAATTGAAGAGGCAGAGGTCAGCAAAGAGAGTTTTTACCTGATCCTGGACAGGCTCCAGGACCCGGGAAACCTTGGCACCATCTTCAGGACCGCAAGCGCTTTCGGGGTAACGGGCGTGATCCTCTTCACACCCCATGTCGATCCCTATAATCCAAAGACCGTCCGTGCATCATCGGGAGCGATCTTCACTGTGCCTCTCTATAGTGCCGGAAACGCCGATATCCCCTGTATAAAGGAGATGAAATCGAAGGGGATGGCCTTATTCAGCACCTCATCGAAAGGGGGGCACCTCCTCCCTGAATGGCCCTGCACCACCCCCATGGCGGTGATCCTGGGAAACGAAAGCCGCGGGATCTCCCCCGAGCTCAGGCAGCTTGCCGATAAGGAGATAAGGGTGCCCATGAAACCGGCAGTGGAATCGCTCAACGTGTCAATCACCGCCGCTCTGATCTGCTACCGCTCTTATGAGCTGCGCTTTCTGGCGAAAAGGTAACAATTTGGACAAGATTTTCATGGAAAAATACTTGCCAAAAATATGTTTATGTGGTATAGTAGAGCACAAGGTCGTTCTCATGGAGTGAGAGCGGCCGACACCAAAGGGCTTTTAAGGGATTAATATTAACGGAAAGAAGAGGTGGAATGAAGTTATGACAGGATCAGATTTTTACTGGGAAATCTTCAAGAACACTGGTTCCCCCACAGCCTACTTGCTCTACAAGGACAACACTCAAGGTAAAAAAGGGGAAGAGACCCAGTAAGCCCTGGTCTGGATACAAGCTTCAGAGACTGATATTTAAAGAATCCTTCAAGGTGGCACACCTGTGAAGGAATTCTTTTTTATGCCGAAGTATAAGGGGCATTATGACCTGGATTGACGCCATAATCATCATTGTATTCATTGCCTTTTTCATCACGGGAGTATTCAGGGGAGGAATATGCGAGCTTGTGGATCTTCTCGTGTTCACGGCTGGCATACTGCTCTGCCTTGCCCTCTACGAGATTCCCACGATGATCGTGCTCAAGATCTGCCCTGAGAACCCCGTATCGGCGGCATGGACAGGATTTTTCATTATCTTCCTCCCCCTCCTGCTTGCAGGTGCAACATTCTCTGTCCGCCTGAGCCATCACTGTAAGGATAAATACAGCAAAGCCCTTCTCTCAGTCACGGGCGGGATCTTTGCAGTCTTCAAATTCGTACTGATCTTCTGGATCATCGTGCTCATCAGTTTCAGCAGCCTCAAGGATTCATGGCTGAAGGAGGACCTCTACCGCTCTCCTTTCACCGCGCAGGTCCGGCGCCTTAACCCTGCCTTCGCCGCCGTGATCCGCCCCCTCACCACCAGGCAGGTATCGCAGAATATCGCCAAGGCCTTTGAAAGACAGGAGTTATGGAAAAACAAGGAGAATAGGACCTGAAAAAGGGAGGATATCATGAAAAAAGCTCTGCTCATATGCATCCTTATTATTGTCTGCACAATGCCGCTCCTCGCCACGCCCATCCAGGATTATGTGTATTACAACCTCAAGGTGGGCCAGCTCATCTTCCGGGAAATAGGGTGCATGGAGCAGGCAAACCAGGTTTTCAACTACTGGATGAACGGCGAGTCCACGAAAGGGGAGGCCGTCAAGCAGCTTGCCTCAATCAAGCTTGAGATGGAAGGCACAAGGTCGGAGATGAAGAAGCTCGAGCCCTCATCGGATCTGAAAAAGCTCCATGAGCTGTATCTCTCCTCTAATGACATCCTTATCTCGTCGGTGATCAACCACCGCAACTTCATAGAAAAACAGGACCTCAAGGCTGACGATATCCGCAGGAAGCTCATGAGCCACCTCCTCTCCTATATTGATGCCGTCTATGACTGCCAGGTAAAAAACATAGCCGCCCAGGCGGAATTTCAAGGCACTCTGAAGCTGGAAGGCGTATCGACAAGCATAAAGGACTATTTCGCCTGGAATAACAAGGTGCTTGAAGTAATGCGCAAGCAGGTCATTATCTCCCGCGACATGGAAAAACTGCTTATAAAGCTTCATTTCGGGGATATCGATCTGGAGCAGGCCCAGAAAGAGGAGAAAGCCCTTGTCGGCGAGGCCGAGACCCTCAAGAAATCCGTCGATACCGTCAATGCCCAGGGCGATGTAAAGGAGCTGAACCTGCTCTTTGTAAAGAGCTTCGATTCCTACATTGACTTCCACAGGGATCTTGAGAACTACCTGCAATCGCCGTCAAAGGACAAGTCACAGAAATTGCAGGGCAAATCAAAAGAAGCCAACAGGAAAAATTTTGAATTCAACGAGGCATGTTTCAAATTCCTCGAGAAACGCGTGACAAAGCCGCAAGCATAGCATCCTCAGGGGCAAGCCCATGAGAGCATGGAAATCCTCACTGCGTGAAGGACACGAGCATGTTCTCTCACAGCTCATGAACAAAGGATTTACCGCGCTCTTCTCAGGGCTTGTCGTAACAAAAAACCTGCTGAAATCTCCCGCTTCCGGGATTGAGCCCGTCATTCACACCGATGCATCGCTTGTGGAAGTTGCAGAGCTCTTCGACTCCGTAGAATTCCCCGGGAGCAGGTGCTTTGACGTGCAGGTGGAGCACCATGGGAGGCTGACACGCTGCAAAATCTATTCACGCCCTCAGAGTGATGATTACTTCAGCGTGCTCAGAAAGTTATCTGAATTTGAGCCTGCCACGGTCTTCACTTTCCTTTACGATGCCCACAGGGACGTGTTCCTGGATCCCTGGTCCGCCTATCACCATCTCAGGGGAAGGCTGCTGGTCTTCATGCCCCGCCTGAAAGACAGCATCACCCAGAAGCCTTCATTACTGCTGGATATCATCGATCTCATGGTGAACGATCATTTCACCATTGATGCTGAGACAGAGAAGATGCTCAGGGCCCTTGTCTTTATTCCCAGGGAAGATGATATGCCTTCGGTGAAAAGGGGGCTCGGGGCGCTCCTCACGGGGGAAAACCCCCACAGAACCATTGTGGCGCTGCAGGAGAAAGGAGTGCTCGAGTCGCTTTTTCCCGAGCTCGTCGCGACAAGGGAGGTCCCCCAGGATAAGGATCATCACCCTGAAGGCAATGTCTATGAGCACACCATCGAGTGCTTCAAGCACCTGAAGAGGCCTTCTCTGGCACTTGCCCTGGGGGCTCTCTTCCATGATATAGGGAAAAGAGAGACCGCCGTCTTCCAGAAAAGACTCAGCTTCCCCGGTCACGAGGCGGCGGGGGCAAGGGCCGCCAGAAAGATACTGAGGCGGATCGGCTTTGAAGAGAGCCTGATAAGGGATGTGACCTTTCTCATTGAACACCACCTTCTTTCCCATGTGCTCTATCACATGCCGGAAAGAAGAAAAGCCGAGTTCATGGAGCACCGCCTCTTCCCAGACATTCTCAGGCTCTATAAGGCCGACGTTATGAGCTGTTTCGGCGATCTCTCCCACTATTATAAAATATCCACATTCTACAAAAAGATCAGGTGCCATGAGAAGGATATCATAGACTGGTAAGTGAAATATCAATATCGTGCATGAGGTCTCGTGCAGTACCAGGAAGGCAGAGAGGGACCGGGGAGGTTGTGCCTTTTCAAAAGCGTACAGCCTGCTCTTGTATTTTTTTTCAGGATGCAGCAGCATAACATTATGAAAATGAAATGTCCCGCCTGCGGAAAAGATACTGAAGATTCCGCCTTGTATTGCAGCACCTGCGGTGCCCGCCTGATCGTCGCGCCACCGCAAAAGAAGATATCTCCCGGGCAGCTCGAGGAGCTGAGGAAGCTCGTGGAGCTCCCCCTGCCTCCCCCGAGGAGGGAACAGACTGCCGGCTGGGAGCCCGTCCCGGCCATCGTCCCGGCCCCTGAGCCACCTCCACCCCAGGACGATTCAAGAAAAAGAACGGAGCTCTCTCCGGGGACTTTCCTGCAGAACAGGTACCAGGTCCTCAAGCCTCTCAAGCGCGGCGGTATGGGAGCAATATACGAGGTTTACGATAACAGGCTTCAGAAAAACTGGGCCCTCAAGGAGCTTATCGAGTTCTTCATCAACGAAGAGGAAAGAAAGAGGGCCACCGAGCGTTTCCAGAGGGAAGCCACAATCCTTGCCTCGCTCATCCATCCCAACCTTCTCCGTGTGATAGATTCTTTTGAAGAGAAGGGCCGCTTTTACCTGGTGATGGATTATGTCCAGGGAATCGATCTCGGGGAGCTTATGAAAGGCCAGCCTCAGAACAGGCTCCCGGAACAATGGGTCATCAGGATTGCCGGTGATATCCTGAAAATTCTCCACTACCTCCATACCCAGCGTCCCCCCGTCGTTTACCGCGATCTCAAACCCTCAAACATCATGATAAGGGAGCAGGACAAGAGCACCGTCCTTGTGGATTTCGGGATAGCAAGGGCGCTCACGCCCGACAACTCCCCCAGAACGGAGATCGGCACCGTGGGCTATGCCCCGCCGGAGCAGTACTCGGGAAATCCTCTCCCCGTCTCTGATATCTACGCACTGGGTGCCACCATGCACGAACTCCTTTCGGGGGTCACACCCCGCGTCCCCTTTCAGTTCCCCCCCCTCAGGGAGGCAGCGCCTGCCGTATCAGAAAGACTGCACCAGATAGTGATGAGGGCCCTCGAGCTTGATCACAGGAACAGGTGGGCCTCGGCAAAAGACATGTACGCGGCCCTGGAGACCATCAGGTCAGGGGGCCCCCTGCCGGAATTCAGGGAGAGCGACTCTTCAGGGATATCCTTTAAGCCGGAGACTGAGAGAAGGGGCTCCTCCGACCTGCCGGGGCTTGACACCTCGATTCTCAAGCCCCATTTCCCGCAGACTCCCGGTCCACTTCCTTCCTCTTCCCCCCTCAATCTTGAGCTTATGCCTACAGAGGCGATAAGCGGCAGGGCGAGATCCTCGCCGCCATCGGCCGAGCAGCTTGCCACAGAGCTTCTTTCCTCATTCAAAAGCTCCTTGCCGAAGGAGGAGCAGTCCCCGAAATCGACTGCAGCCCTCTCTCCGGAGAAGGAAAAAAGCCTGAAGAAGCTCAACGCCTATCTTGACCGCTTCAAGGATTACCTGAGCTTTGACGGGCACAGAGAGCCCGTGACATGCCTTGTGCTGCACCCCCGGAAGGAGCTGCTTGCTTCAAGCGGCGGCGACGGGGCAGTGAAAATCTGGGACCTGGTGGCTCACAAGGAGCTCACTTCTTTTTCCGAATCCTACAAGAACATTGCCACCATAGCCTTTTCCGCCGACGGGAGGCACATCGCTTACAACAGCGCAAAGAACAGGTGCCCTGTCTATGATCTGAAGACAAAAATCAAGATCACTGAATTTGACAAGGTGGACAATGTGCTCCACACCATAGCCTTCCATCCCCAGGAGCTCAGCATCGTGCTGGGCTATATCGACGGTGAGATCGTGGTCTACAATTATGCCACCCAGAGCTTCAGCCGCCTTAAATATTACCAGAAACCCCTCACTGCCCTCACCCTCTCCAAAGACGGCACCCTCATGATAACAGGGCATCTTGACGGCACTCTCATGCTGTGGGATTATGCCGGCAAGAAGCCCATCAAATCGCCTAAGAACCACACGGGAAAGATCAACATGCTTGCTGCTGCCCCGAATGACAAGCTCCTGGCCTCCGGGTCCACGGACGGATCAGTAATACTCTGGAGCCTTCAGAACCTTGTCCCTATAAAAACCCTCAAGGGCGGCACCGGTGAAATCTTTTCGCTGGCCTTCGTACGGGACAACCCTTACCTGTGCACCTCATCAGAGGACAAGACAATAAGGATATGGGATCTCCCCGACGGTGAGCTGAACGTGGTGCTCGATCGCAACCTGGGCCGCGTGATGCACCTCACGCTCAACGCATACGAGAAGAACACCTATCTTGCAGCGGCAAGCGGAAGCCTTGTCACTTACTGGAGGGTTCAGGAGAGTCCTGGCCAGTTGCCGGGTTCCGGGGCTTCTTAAACTCCCTGAGCTCCAGGTGAAGAGACCTCGGCGGCCTCTCATCACCGTCGGTATAGTCAATGATCACGGCGCCCGTGCTGTGGGCGCACCAGAATGCGCCTGAGAGCTGCGATTCGCTCTTGAAGCTGATTTTCATCGCCTGGTAGGTTCCCGCCGGGGTGGTGACCTGCTTTTCCCCGCCCGCCGTGAAAGTGAGCTCTTTACCGAGGATTCTCGCCTTCCATGTAGCTCCTTTTGAGAGAGAACGAGGGAAGAGAAGATATTTCACTCCGCCATCCTTCAGATACAGGCCTTTGCTGTCGTTCTGCAGAAGGATTGTGGCATACGGCGTCTCTTCAAGGGTGACAAGGAGCTGGTGGTATTTCTCGCCGTCAATCTCTCTGGCTCCCTGCACAAGAAGGGTATGGCTGGATACAGGAAGCTTGATGGAGCCTGAGGCAAGCTTTGAGGAGTAAGCACCCGAGTAAGTCCAGGAAGCGCCTTCGCCCATGGGAAAGGAGAATTCCTGGACCTTCCTCGCACAGGATACCGTGAGAAGGCACGAAAGCAGTATGCAGGCTATTCTGCCCAGTCTCATCGCAGCATGCACGGGACAATCCCTCCCTTGGGTTAATGCCTACAGCTCGACCCCGGGAGACGTGTTCTGCGGCTCAGGAGCCTCATCCTTTGGAGGCGCAGGGATCTCAATCACCTGATGAGACGGCTCGGAGGGAGGCGCAGGGATCTCAATGGCCTGGGGCCTTCCAACCTCTTCGGAAGGCTTGGGGATCTCTATCGCCTTGGGCCGGTAAATCGGCTGGGCTGCCCCTGATCCGCCGCTTCCCGAGAGAGGAAGCTGCGCATCGGGCGGGCGCGGCTGTCCCTCAGGCCTGAGGGGCCCAATGCTGGTCTGGGCACTTGCCTCTCCACCGGGCTTGACTGGCGAAGCAAGCTCCTTGTCGGGCTTCCTTCCTTTCGGTGTATATTTTATGGGCCCATGCTTTGAGCAGAACTTCTGGGGAACCTCATAGGTCTTGAAATACTTCTTCACCACGTTGGGGCAGGACCCCGTGCATCGAAGGTTTGTCTCGGCACAGAGGTACACCCCGGCCATCCCCTTCGGATCAGTGTAAAAGGCCAGCTTCTTGTCCCTCGCCAGGGCCTTCTTCATGAAGTTCGCCCAGATGGGCGCGGCAAGATCGCCGCCGTACACGTGGTTCATCTGGGTATAATCATCATTCCCCGTCCACACGGCACAGGTAAGCTGTGGCACATAGCCCACGAACCAGGCATCCCTGAACTCGTCGGTGGTACCTGTCTTTCCCGCCGCTTCACGCCCTATCTGGGCTGCCGTACCCGTGCCGCCTTCTATGACGGTCTTCAGTATCTCGGTCATGGTGAAGGCAGTGGACTCAGGAAGTATTTCCTCGGCCTGGGGCCAGCGGTGATCTTCAATGACAGTGCCTGAAGGATCGATAATCATCTTTATCGCGGTGGGCTCGCACCTGATGCCTCCATTTGCCAGGACTCCGTAAGCTGAAGCCATATCCAGCGGGGTTACCACGGCGCTTCCGAGCCCTATTGAGAGATGGTGCTCTATCGGGTCCCTGATTCCCATCCTGTGAGTATAATCAATCACCTTGTCAATTCCCAGCTTGTCAAGGACCTTGACGGCACAGACATTGCGGGACCACTTCACCGCATCGCGGAAGGTCATGGTGCCGCGGAAGTTCCTGTCGCAGTTTCCCGGAGACCAGAAGACACCGTCGGCTGTCTGGTAAGAGACAGGGCTGTCATCAACGAGGGAGTCGGGTGAATAGCCGCTGTCAATCGCCGCCGTGTAAATGAAAGTCTTGAAAGACGAACCGGGCTGGCGGCGCGCCTGCCAGGCCCTGTTGAACTGGTTCCTCTCTGTATAATTGAGCCCGCCCACCATGCACTTGATATAGCCGTTCCTGGGGTCAATGGCTACAAGCGCGCCGTTGGAGGCATTCATGCCCTGGTTCTTGGCCAAGGAGATGCCGTCCCTGATGGCATCCTGGCCATATTTCTGCATTGCCAGGTCCACGGTGGTATATATTTTCAGGCCGCCCCGGTAGAGGAGGTCATCGCTGTATTTCTGCGAGAGCTGTTTCAGCACGTACGAGGTAAAATAGGGATACTTGATGAGCTGGAACTCCGACTTCCTGGGGGCATAGGCGAGCTGGAGCTCTTTGGCCTTCTTTGCCTGCTGCGTGTTGATGTAGCCGCACTTTACCATGTTGTCGAGCACGTAGGCCTGGCGTTTTTTCGCCGACTCCTCGTCCACAAAAGGTGAATAGACACTCGGCGCAGGCGGAAGGCCTGCAATCATGGCGCTCTCCGCAAGGGTAAGTTCTTTCGCATGCTTCCCGAAGTAAGTCTGGGCCGCTGCCTCAATGCCATAGGCTCCGGCGCCGAAGTAAATCTGGTTGAAATAGAGCTCCAGAATCTCCTTTTTGGTATATCTCCTCTCAATCTGAATGGCAAGTATGATCTCCTGGATCTTCCTGTGGAGGCTTTTCTGGGGATGAAGGAATATGTTCCTCGCGAGCTGCATGGTGATAGTGCTTGCGCCCTGGGATGCCCCGCCGCCCTTGAAATCCTCGTAAGCGGCGCGCGCAATGGACCTGGGATCGATTCCCCTGTGAGAATAGAACCTCTCATCCTCAATTGCAATCATGGCATCCTGCATGGTCTGAGGAATATCCTCGATGGCCACCCAGAACCGGTTCTCCTTGAAGAGCACGCCGATGACCTTGCCGTCCGAAGAGAATATCCTGGAGGTCTCGCTGGGCTCAAACTTGGTGAGCTTTTCCACGTCGGGAAGACCCCTGGAGCAGGTGCTCACCACTGCAAGCACTACGCCGAAGAGGAAAATCGCGATAAAAAGAGCGATAAAAAAGAAAACCAGCACTACCTTGAGAAATGTTCTTTTAGGCTTCTTCTGACCTGTCATGCTCTTTCACCTCGTCACCTTTTATTGCACCGAGAATCCCGTTCACAAACCTGCCCGAATCCCTGTCGCCGAATATCTTTGCCAGTTCCACGGCCTCATCTATCGAGACTTCAACCGGTATATCATCCCTGTAAAGCATCTCGAAGAGGGCTAGCCTCAGGATGTTCTTCTCCACCTTGGCGACTCTCTCGTATTTCCAGTTTTTCAGCTTCTCCTCTATAGATGCATCAAGCTCTTGAATATGCTGAAGGACGCCGGAAAAGAGCTCATCGGCAAAGGAGCGGAACTTCTCATCGTCAAGATACCCTCGGAGCTTCTCCCTTGACGATATTTTCCTGAGGATCCCTTTCTCCTTTCCCTCATCAAGGAAAATCCCCAGCACCTCATCATCAATGCTGAAAAAAACATTCTCCATGGCCTTGGCGGGATGAATCCCTCCCACATCGACCTGAAATAGTGCTGATAGCGCCAGGATCCTTGCAATAGTCCTCTTTCTCACTATTTCTTTACCTCTTGCCCGCTGAGAATCTGTGAAAGGCTTTTCTCGACAAAGGAGGTATGGATCTCCCCCTTCCGGAAATCAACACTTTCGAGAATTCTCTTGTGAAAAGGTACGGTGGTCTTCACTCCTTCAATCTGGAATTCATCAAGAGCCCTCCTCATTCTTGCGATGGCCTCGCTGCGGTCATGGCCGAAGGAGATTACCTTTGCAAGGAGGGAGTCATAATAGGGAGAGACCTCTGAGCCCTGGTATATATGGCTGTCAATCCGAAGGCCGGGGCCGCCGGGAAAGTGGAGTTTTGTAATCACCCCTGTTGAAGGGGCAAATCCCTTCTCGGGGTCTTCGGCATTTATCCGGCATTCAATGCTGTGGCCGTAAAGTGCGACATCGCCCTGCGAGAGCATCAGCTTTTCACCTGCGGCAATTCTGATCTGCTCCTTCACCAGGTCAATTCCTGTCACCATTTCGGTCACAGGGTGCTCCACCTGGATCCTGGTGTTCATCTCCATGAAATAGAATCTCCCGGAATCAAGGTCAAGGAGAAACTCTATGGTTCCCACGCCTGTATAGCCTGAGAGCTTCGAACCCTTGACGGCGGCGTCTCCCATCTCCTTTCTGAGCTTCTTGCTCACAGCCCCTGAGGGAGCTTCTTCAATGAGCTTCTGATTCCTCCTCTGGATGGAGCAGTCGCGCTCTCCCAGATGTATCACGTTCCCCCGCTCGTCAGCCACAATCTGGAACTCAATGTGCTTGGACCGCGGAAGGTACTTCTCCAGGTAAATCCTGTCATCATCAAAGGATGTCCTTGCCTCGGCTTTTGCCGTCATGATGCACTTGAGGAGCTCCTCTTCGTTGGTCACGACCCTCATTCCCTTGCCGCCCCCTCCTGACGTGGCCTTGATGATAAGGGGGTAATCGCACTTCCTGGCAAAGTCGGCAGCTTCCTTGCTGTTCTGTATGATTTTGGTGCCGGGCACTATGGGGATGCCATAGCCCTCCATGGTCTCCCTTGCCCTGGACTTGTCTCCCATGAGCACCATTGAAGCCACAGAGGGCCCGATGAATTGTATGCCGTGGCTGTCACAGATTTCAGCGAATGCCACGTTTTCCGCGAGGAGGCCGTATCCGGGGTGAATGGCCTCAGCCTTGCTGATAATGGCGGCACTGATGATATTGGGAATATTGAGGTAGCTGTTCAGGACCCTCGCAGGCCCCACGCAATAAGCTTCGTCGGCCATCTTCACATGGAGCGACTCCTTGTCAACTTCGGAATATATCGCCACCGTGGCAATGCCCAGCTCCCTGCAGGCCCTTATGACCCGGAGGGCAATCTCGCCCCTGTTTGCAATCAGTATTTTTTTGAACACAGCTTTCTCCTTATTCCCGGCTTCTTCCCTCATTGTCCCTCACCTGCATGAGGGCCGTCCCGTATTCGACACTGCCGTTCTCCTCGACCAGGATATCGGTGATAATGCCCGACGCGAGTGATCGTATCTCGTGCATAAGCCTCATTGATTCAACGTAGCCTATCACCTGCCCGTCTGTCACCTCCTGCCCCTTTTCCACAAGAGGAGTTTCAAAGGGGGTGGCGGCACGGTGAAAAAATCCCACAAGGCCTGAAGTGATGGCGATGATCTTGCCGGCGGAATGGCCCGCCGTCCTGACCTTCGGGGCCCGGGAGGGAGCAGGGCCCCTTGCTGTGCGCTTGAAAGCTATATGGCTGTTCTCTTCCTCAATTTTCAATTCCTGCACCGCAGTGCCCCTTGTGTGCTTCAGAATCCCGGGAAGGACTGCGCCTACAAATTTCCGGAAGCTCTTGTCATTATCCACACTACCTACCTCTTTTCCGCAGTTATCACCCTGGGGAACCCTGCAAGATCATCATGAACCTCGCAGCGGTGAAATCCGTTTCCAGCGAGGAGCTCCACGAGATCCCGGCCCAGGGCCGGATTTATCTCAAGGGCCATCAATCCCCGGGACTTGAGCCATAAAGCCGAACCTTCAATAATTCGCCGCGAGATGGAGAGACCACCTTCATCAGCCCGCAACGCCATCACCGGCTCAAATTCCCTCACGCTTCTCGGCAGCTCAGTGAATTCTTGGTGAGTCACATAGGGAGGATTTGATACGATGACATCAAAGGGCTCATCGCTGCCAATGGCATCATAGAGGTCCCCTCTCGTAAAACGGATGCGGGGGGCGACACCCAGGCTCACGGCATTTTTTTCCGCCATCGCAAGGGCCCCGCCGGAAATATCGGTGGCGGTAATGGTGACAGGGGGGAGAAACCTGGCAAGTGCGCAGGCTATGCAGCCGCTCCCCGTGCCGAACTCAAGAACCCGGGGCGAGGGAATATCCTGTTTTTCGAGCCAGGCCATTACCTTTTCCACGAGGAGCTCTGTTTCGGCCCGCGGAATCAAGCAGGTGGCGTCGAGCTGGAAAACAAGCGACATGAACTCCCTCCTGCCGGTAAGGTAAGAGACAGGGAACCCCTCCATCCTCTTCTCGAGCATCGCCCCGTACTTTTCAATTTCAAGCACTTTGACGATCCGGTCAAAATGTACATAGAGCTCCGTCCGCGAGAGGGCCATGGCAGCGGAGAGCAGCACCTCAGCGTCAAGCTCCGGTGTCGATGACGCTGAACGGCCCAGGAACTTCTTCCCCTTCTGGAGGACTTCTGCTATAGTGCTGCTCATGGAGTCGCAGGTCACCTCGAAATATTCCGTGTATTACGCAGTCGCCTGAATGGCTGACTGCTGGCTGTGAGCAACAAGGGCATCGATGATATCTTCAAGATCGCCTTCCATGATGAACTCGAGGTTGTGGACCGTGAGGCCGATCCTGTGGTCCGTGAGGCGGCTCTGGGGGAAGTTGTAGGTCCTGATCTTCTCGCTGCGCTCCCCGGTCCCCACCTGTGATTTCCTGTTCCTGGCGATCTCCATCTCCTGGTTCACCTTCTCCTGATCAAGCAGCTTCGCCCTGAGAATTCTCATTGCCTTTTCCCTGTTCTGGTGCTGTGAGCGCTCGTCCTGGCAGGCCACCACGATGCCTGAGGGGAGGTGGGTGATCCTCACGGCCGAATCGGTCTTGTTCACATGCTGGCCGCCGGCGCCTGAGGAGCGGTAAGTGTCAATACGGAGATCATTGATATTGACCTGGATGTCCACTTCCTCGGGCTCTACCAGGACCGCCACGGTGACAGTGGAGGTATGGACCCTCCCGCTTGCCTCGGTGGCCGGCACGCGCTGCACCCTGTGGACGCCGCTCTCAAATTTCATCCTGGAATAGACGCCCTTGCCGGAAATCGAGAAGACTACCTCCTTGAAGCCGCCCAGCCCCGTGATGTTGGAGCTCATGACCTCGCTTTTCCAGTGCTTCTTCTCGGCATATTTGCAGTACATCCTGAAGAGATCGCCGGCAAAAAGGGCAGCCTCATCACCACCGGCCCCGCCCCTTATCTCCATTATGATATCCTTTTCATCGTAAGGATCCTTGGGAATAAGCATCTTCAGGAGCTTCTCCTTGAGCTGCTCCTTCTCCCTGGTCTCTTTTTCAATCTCGGAGTTGATATACTCGGCAAGCTCGGTATCTTCCTCATACCTCACCAGGCTGAGGTTCTCCTCGAGAGCGCCATTCACTTTCTTGTAATGGCGGAAGACATTAACTGTCTCCTCTATCCCGGAGCGCTCCTTGGCAAGCTCCTTGTATTTCTCCAGGTTGCCGATAACGTCATTATCGCAGAGCTGCCTGTTTAACTCCTCATACCGCGCTTCAATCTCTTCCAGCTTCTGTTCCATGCGCGTTACCTCCTGCCCATACCATGCTGCTTAGCGTGCCTGCCGGTGCCCTGTGCACCCGTACCATCCATACTCTCTTTATACCATAAGAGTCAAGAGTCTGCAATCCTTTTCCAACACGATATTCCGATTGCGGCATACCATTCCATGGGAGAATGCTCCTTCAATACTTAAGGGGAAGCTCTTCTTCCTGCCTGTACTTCGCAGGGCTGAGGGGCACATTGTGGCAGTGCCTGCACCGTGCCTCGTATTTTTCAGACGCTCCCACAAGGATAGTGGGGCTGTCATACTCGGCGGGATGGCCGTTTATAATCCTCTGCGAGCGGCTTGCATTCCCTCCGCATACGACACAAATGGCATTTAGCTTGTCCACGGACTCTGCCTTCGCCATCAGGTAAGGAACGGGCCCGAAAGGCTCCCCCTTGAAATCCATATCCAGGCCAGCCACGATGACCCTGAGGCCTCTGCTTGCAAGCCTGTCACAGATTTCAGCGACCTCAATGGGGAAAAACTGGACCTCGTCAATGGCCACGACTTCCGTGTCCTCTTCAAGCTGCTCCAGGATTTCGTCAGGATGAGTGACGGGAAGGGCCTTTATCGTGAATCCGCTGTGCGATACCACTTCCAGAACCCCGAAGCGGCTATCCATTGAGGGCTTGAAGACCTGGACCTTGAGCCTGGCGATCTGGGCCCTCTTGATTCTCCTGATAAGCTCCTCGCTCTTCCCGCTGAACATGCTTCCACAGATGATTTCAAGAGAACCTTTCTTTGTCATGTGCCAAGACCTCCTGGTTTCAAACGGCTCATTTTTTCATAGCACTTCATGTCAGCGCTGGGGCATTCCCCCGAGAGGCATGAGGGGCCTGCCTGCTCAAATATGGCGGGCGCTACCTTCATCACGGCGCGAAGCATGGCATAGGCAAGCTTCCGGATTTCCCACTGGGCTTTCTTGCAGCAGCGCAGGGAGAAAAAATGAAGAAGCTCCCGGGCATTCATAGTCACCACAAGAGTGGTAAAGAGGGCCTGGGGAAGGATATAGCGGGCATCCTCACAGGGAATCCCCCGGCCCACCATCTCATTATAAAAGTTCATTGCATCGCCCATGAATGCATCGAATTTCTCTTTCATGGGCTCATCGTCCCTTATGCGCGGAGGCGTCACGAACTCCGGGCTTCCCCCCATCTTGACGTACCTCTGGCTTTGCTGCGAGTAAGAGGCAATCCGGTGCCTCACGAGCTGGTGGCTTGTGACTCTCGAGATCTCTTCTATGGAAAAAGTGAAGCTCACGTGCTCCACAATGGAAAGATGCCCTTTTTTTATGCAGTCTGAAATCCTTTTCTGGATCTTTTCCGTGGTGAGGGCCTCCATGATCTCGCCGGCACTCTGCGAGGAGTAGCAGACTCTCGCCGCTGCCGCCGCGAGCTTCTCAGGCTCAGGCGTATGCTGTAAGAGCGTCACTTTCACCTGGAACACCTTCTTTTCGAGAAAATGGAGAAGAGGAGATAATACACAAAGAAGGAGAGCCAAGGCTCTCCCTCTTTCATTAAAGAGGCTTCACCATGAGAGATGAATCCCTATTCCCCTTCCTTGTCGAGGCCGTATCTCTGGCGGAACTTTTCCACCTGTCCTTCCTTGCCTGAGAGGCTTCTCTGCTTGCCCGTGTAGTACGGGTGGCATGCCGAGCACACTTCCACCTTGAGGCCCTTTCTCGTTGAAAAGGTCTGGAAGGTCGAGCCGCAGGAGCATGTGCATGTAGCTTCAAACCACTTGGGATGTATCTTGTCCTTCATTGCCGTTCACCTCTGTAAAGCTCACCTGGATGCTTGTATATCGAACGTGAGGTATTATACCACAGGACGATTCATTTTGCAATGGGGGCTGAAAAAAGTTCTCTCGCTGCTTACCACATAGCACGGCATTCATGATCCGTCAATTTTTGTCGCCCAAGCCATGGGAACTCATTTCCGCCGAAGCTCAGCTGTCGCCGGGAAATCTCTCCTTATGCCTGAACTTGTACTTTTCGTATACCTTGTTGAATTCCTTATGGATATCCCGGAATATCTGGAGGATAGTGGGATCAAAATGCTCGGGCAACGTACGGCCGTCACCTTCAGTGATCACCTTGCTGACCGTCTTGTGATCTGACTGGGGCTTGTAAGGCCGGGCGCTTCTGAGGCAGTCGTACTGGTCGGCCATTATCATGATCCTGCCTTCGATAGGTATCTCCTCCCCCTTGAGCCCCCGGGGATATCCCGTGCCGTCCCACCTCTCATGATGGGTGAGGGCTATCCGCTCAGCCATCTGCAGCAGTGTTGACGTTGACCCCGAGAGGATTCTTGCACCAATGGTGGTATGAAGCTTCATGAGGGAGAACTCCTCCGGGGTAAGCTTCGCAGGCTTCAGCAGGATCTCCGTGGAGACTCCCGCTTTCCCTATATCATGCATGTGGCTTGCATAAGAGAGAGCCTCCATAGCCTTCTCAGGCCATCCAAGCGCCTTGGCTATGAGATTGCAGTAATGCCTGATCCGGTAGATGTGCGACGCCGTCCCCTCGTCCTTGTATTCAGCCACAATCGAGAGGCGGTAAACGGTCTCGTAATAGCCCTCCTTCAGCCTGTCCATCGAAAGGCTGAGCTCCTGGAGGGTATCCCTGAGCTGATCCGATTTCCTCTTTACCTCATTTTCGAGGATGCTGTTATGGAGCTTGAGAAAATCCTCAAACTCCTTTACCCGCAGCAGGTTTTTGGCCCTCACCTTCAGCTCCGAGATATCGAAAGGCTTGGTGAGGAAATCACTGGCCCCGGCTTCGAGGCTCTTCATCTTGGATTCCCTGTCTTCAAGGCCGGTAATCATCACCACGGGCACAGTCTTGGTAGTGGCCTCGGCCTTGAGCCTGCGGCATGTCTCTACACCATCCATCTCGGGCATGATGATATCCAGGAAGATAAGGTCGGGAGTGATGGTCCTCGCCACCTCAATGGCTTCTATTCCACTTTTCACCGTCACGAAATCATATCCGCACGATTCAATCACAGAGGAGATGATCTTCAGATTCTTTTCATCATCATCTACGATAAACACTACGGGCTTGCGGTCCTTGGCCATATATCCTCCTGGTCCCTCCCATTCAGCTCAGCCTGCCTCATGAGGCTCACCTATATCCTCCCTTATAATATCGGGCGCGGGAGTCTGTAAATAGCTGCTGAACTGAGTGCTTTGAAGGCGGGACAATCTCTGTTTCTGCAGAATTTCGCTCTTGCCGCGGCACGTTCCTGCCTTCCTGCTCCGCGATTGCCCGGTTCCCCCGATCACTCCCTCCGCCTTGCTCCTGCGAGTGCCTTTAAGAGGGTGCAGGATTATCCCCTGGCACTATTGAATCCATATCTGACCTTTTGCTTATACTCAAGAGCATATCAGTATATCTCTCTTACTCCGAGAGGACCGCCATGCCGGAACCATTGCCAAAGGGAACGGCCCTCAATGAGGGCAGGTACGAAATCACGAAGCTTCTGGGTCAGAGTAATTTTTCCCATATCTACATGGTGAAAGATACAAAGCAGAACAAAACCCTGCTTGTCAAGGAGCTTTTCCTTGGAGACGGCGGCGAAGACTTCGCTGCATTCGAGCAGCACTTCCTCAAGGCTGCTCATGAGCTCTCCTCCATATCGCACCACTGCCTTCCCCGCCTCATCGACTATTTCTCCGACGGGAGCCGCTGCTATTATGTCCGCGAGTTCATCGAGGGGAAAACCTTCAGTGACCTGCTGAAACAGGGGCAGAAAAGCTTCAGCGAAAACCAGCTGAGAACGTGGTTTTCCCACCTCGTGGAGAGTTTTTCCTCTCTCCGCGCGCAGACCCCCCCCCTCTCGCTGGGCCCTGTAAGGCCGTCAAACGTGATAATCACTCCCATGGGGAAAATAAGAATACTGGATTTCGGGATAGACCGCTTCTTCCCCCCCCTCACGAAGAAGGAGGTTTTGAAAGGGAGCATCTCCTCCTTCTCTGCCCCGGAAAGCACGGGAGAGCGGGAGGCGACGGAAAAAGGCGATGTTTACTCACTTGGTGCCCTCTTTTACCATGTTCTCACCGCCCGCGTACCGGGAGGCGAGCTTGATTTCAGCCACCAGGACGAGAAGATGCTTGAGCTTATGAGAAGGCTGGAAGGCCCCCTGAGAAAATCACTTGAGAGCGATCCCGGGAAGCGGTACGACTCTCTCGACGAGTTCAGGAATGACATTGCGGGGGCCTTTGAGAAAAAGGAGATGGGCAATGCCGAGATGGTCACGTCTATCAAGGAGATTGACCTGCTGACCGTAAAGCCCCATGAAGAGATCCAGGGGAAAATCCATGTGATGAATGTGGGAGGGGGTCTCCTTGCGGGGCGCACCTGGGTTGATGCAAACTGGATATCGCTCTCATCGCAGGTCTTTAACGGAAACGACCTGGACATCGGTTACACCATTAAAACAGACACCCTGGAGCTAGGGGTGCCCCATACAGGTACTATTGTCCTGGAGACAAGAAACCAGAAAAAGACAATCCCGGTGAGAATAATCGTGGAGCCCCAGGGATCGCTTGAACTCCACCCTGCCGCCGTGTTCCTCATTTTGCTGCTTATCCCTATGATCTATGCCTTCTTTGTCTCATCGTACCTCACCGGCACTGTCAACTCAGCCCTCAGCCATATAAGGGAGGTGCAGTCGATGCTGCTGCCCGCCCGGGAGCTCAATCCCTCAATAATCTCCCGCCTCAGATTCTCTTCATATCTGCTCTATTTTTTCCCATGGTCAAGCTGCTTCCTTCTCTCCCTCATCTTCATTAGGTTCAAGCCGTCGGCCAGAGTCCGCTTCTTCCCCCTTTACATCCTTGCGCTATCCATTCCCCTTATCTGGTTCTTTGTCAGGCTCTCGCTGGAAGTGCCTCTTCCCCCTTCGCCTGAGATCGGCGCCTTTCTCAAAAACTACGGCCTCACAGGCTCCATGAGCCTTGGCACAAGAATAATGCCCTTCTGCCTCATTGGCGGCTTCAGTTTCGCCTTCTACCTCTCGAGGGCTACAGAGAGTGTCTCAAGGTTCTGCGCCCTGAGGCCTTCCCTTGATTACCTGCTGAACGGCCTGGCCATTCTTGCCTACCTCGGGTATTTCATCGCCGTCATGTTTCTGAGCCTTCCTCTTGCTTCTGCCGTGCATTGAACTGGCTCATGGCCCTCTCAATGCCGTTGGAAAGGAGGGCCTCCAGGGCCTGCACCGCGGTGTTTATGACAGAAGGGAGGACCTCACGCTCCTTGAGGCTGAAAGGCTGGAGCACATACCGCATGGTTTCCGCGCCGGGCGGGAGAGGGCCTATTCCGATACGCATGCGGGGGAATTCCTCGCTCGAAAGCTCCTGGATAATCGAGGCGAGCCCGTTATGGCCGCCGCTCCCGCCGTTTCTCCTTATCCTGATCGAGCCCAGGGGAAGATTGAAATCGTCGCTTACGACAAAGACTGCCGGGGGGGGAATCCGGTAGAAGTCCATAACAGCCTTTACACAGAGGCCTGAGAGGTTCATATAGGTCCCGGGCTTTACCACAATAAGCTTTCTTCCCTCAAAAAAGCCTTCGCCGAGAGAACCCCGAAGGCCCTTTGATTTAAAGGAAATACCCAGCTTGTCGCCAAGCGCATCAGCCACCATGAACCCGACATTGTGGCGGGTATTGGCATATTCCACGCCGGGATTTCCCAGGCTTATCAGCGCAACAATATTCTGATCCATGCCATTTCCTTTGTTGAAAGTATCGGCTCATCATACCATGGCACCCGGAAAGACAGGAAGGACAATTCCCTCTTCCGGTAAAAATATGTGCCAGAGATCCATGAGAGGAGTGGCAGCGATGAACACATACGATAAGGACGGGCCTATCTCCTGCGAGACTGTCGTCGGGTTTGTCGAGGGAAGAGTCTCGGCTCACCACATTCCTGAAGAGATAATCTCCGATATAAGCGTAAGCCTCAGGAGGGACGGAGACAGCTTTGCCCAGGCTTCAAGGTTTGTGAGGATTGACGAGCCTTTTTATTTTATTGTGGAGCCGGGCAGCTATTCTCTGGAATGCCACTTTGACCAGGTGAAGCTGAATACCCCGGTGTTCGCCGTGGGGCCCAGCGAGAGAAAAGTGATACAGTTCCGGTTCATGAACGAGCAGTAAGAGGGTGCGCCTTACCGGGAGCGGGGAGCATCTTGCCGTTCAGAAGATACCTCTTGCCTGCCGGGTGCTGACCTTTTCACGGTATAATGATTAAATAGCAATGGATAATCCAGCATCGTGAGAAGAGGAGCACTGTCATGATTACCGCCCATAATCTCCTGCCTCCTGTCCGGCCTTCTGGAAACAGCAGCCTCAACGCAGAGAAAAGGACTCACCTCACTATCCTTCATATCAATGACCTCCACGGGGAAGTGACAGAGCACGCCCCCGCAGAAGAGGGGAAAGTGGGAGGAATCGCAAGAATCGCGGGAGGGATAAAGGAACTCCGGTCAGGGAACAGCGAGGGAACCATCGTGCTTGACGGCGGAGATTTTTTCGAAGGCAGCTTCTACAGCAAGTTCTCCCAGGGAGAGATTGTGGGAAAATCCTACGAGAAAATAGGCTTTGACGCAATAGCGCTGGGAAACCACGACGTGACCTGGGGCCTTGGCCCCGGCTCCGCCGTAATGAGAGGGGCTGGAGCCGCCATTCTCTCGGCAAATATGAAGCCCCCTGTCAAGGAATCACCTGCCGTGGATCTTATCAGGCCTTATACCGTCATAGAGCGCAAAGGCCTGAAGATCGGCATACTGGGCCTTACATGCCGAGAAGCGGAGACAGCCACGCCTGGACGGGGAGAAATCGCCTTTGACGACCCCGTTGCCGCTGCCAGGAATTTTGTCGGGGAACTGAAAGGCGAGACTGACCTCATGGTGGTGCTTTCCCACCTCGGCTACAGTGATGATGTGAAGCTTGCGAAGAGTGTGGAAGGGATCGACGTGATCGTGGGCTCTCACAGCCATACTGCCCTCAAGGAGGGGGAGATGGTAGGCTCCACCCTTGTCACGCAGGCCGGCGAATATGGAGATTACATAGGGAAGATTGATCTCGTCATTGACGGAGCGGAAAAAACAATTGTCTCCCATCAGGCCAGCCTTGTTCCCGTGACGGAAAATATCCCCGCTGACAATGAAGTGGCGTCAATAGTAGCGTCCTATCTGCCGAAACTGGACGGGATAAAAGACAGGGTCGTGGGCTATGCCGCAGAAGAGCTGGAGAACTTCAGGCACGGTGAAGGCGGGGCCAACACCAACCTGACCAACCTTTTCATAGACTCGCAGCGCAGGGATTCCGACATCGCACTCTCATCGACATTTTCCCTCAGGAAGGGGATTCCCCGCGGACCTATCACCTTCGGCGATCTTTATGAAGCCCACCCTTTTAAAAGATCACTCCTCCAGGTGAGGGCCCAGGGCTCCCAGGTCCTTGAGTTCCTGGAAGAAGGACTTATGGACAAGAACCGTGTCAATGGAAAAATCTTCTCGGGGCTCACTTATGAGTATTGCAGGGAGAAGCCGGAAGGAAGCCGGATAGTTTCTCTCAGCTTCAGGGGAAGGCAGTACTCTCATGAGGAGTTCAGCGGACTCTCCCTCACGGTGAGCATGGATGCCTATATCAAGGAGAAAAAGTGCTTCAGGGACTGCAGGGTGACAAAAAGCTACGGCGATGTCTTCGAGATATTCAAGGGTGAGATAGAGACCCTTGGAACCCTGAGGAACCTCCCCAGCGAGGTGAGGTATGCCAGGGTCAGTGATGACGCTCCCTCCACTGCTGCCGCGTAAACTGCTGCATATACCTGTCAGGTGGTTGACAGCCGGAATGTGTGCGCCCGTGCCGGGCGCACCAAAAAAACAGGGGAGCTCACGGGCTCCCCTGTTCCTTGCCATTCATTGGACTTCCTTACTGGTTCTTATGAAAGCAGTTGCTGCAGAACTTGTCTTTCGCCTCATCCGTCTTCGCGTCACGGAGGGATTTCCTCAGCTTCTCGAGCTCATTGGCCTCGGCTTTCCCTGTCCTTTCAAGGGTGTTGAGCTTTCTCCTGAGGTTTCTCACGTTCTTAATGGCAGGGCACTCGCTCTTCACAAAGGCCCCTTTTTCCTTTTTGAGCGGGCAGGTGGTGATTACCTTCTTGGGATTCTTCTTCTCCATGCGATCCTCCAGTCATCAGTCATATTCTGCTCTTTGTGCGCCCACCCCCGGCAGAGGCGCAGGGTGAGCTGTTCCCCACATTTTCTGGGGAGACCCGGATTATTCCTTCAAGACTCCTCTTTCTCCTTTTTCATGCACTTCTCCCCCGTGGAAGCATCAGGCGGGGCAGGTCCTTCCGGCCGGCCGTCATCATCGTCAGTGACAGGCTCAACAAGCCTGGGAAAGATCCTGATGAGGCATATCTTTATTGACGCCGCGATGGGAACCGCAATGAGCATGCCCAGAAAGCCTAAAAGCTTGCCTCCCGCGAGGAGGGCAAACAAGGTCCAGAGAGGGTGAAGGCCCACCTGCTCACCCACAATCCTGGGAGTGATGACATTGTCAAAGAGCTGGTTTACCAGCAGCATCATTCCCACCATGAAGAGGGCCGCCAGGAGATGGGAATGAGAGGCAGTGAAGAGCCCTATGAGGAAGGCCATCAGAGTGCTCACTACTGCCCCGAAGTAGGGAATGATGCAGGTGACGCCCGTAAGGCAGCCCAGCAGCAGTGAATACTTGGTATGGAAAAAGAGCGACACGAGGGAAGCGCCTATGGTTATGGTCACTCCCACGAGAAATGACACGACGACCTGGCCTTTGAGGTAATTGACAAGCATCACGTTTATCTCATGGGAGACCTGGATAAGCTCCCTCTTGTAATGCTTATGGCCGATAAGGAAAAGGAGGCGCTCCTTCAGGGGATCGATCACGCAGAGAAAATAGAAGGTGAGAATAGGCACGAGCACAAGGGCTATCACGTGGGATAAGGACGAGAGGGCCCAGTTGCTGATTCCGCTGAGGATCCGTACCGAGTAGCCGGCAATCTCCTCCTGTTTGGCCTGCAGATACTTGACGACAGACTTCTCGTCGCCGAAGTGTTCCCTGAGAACGGGGTAACGCTTGGTAAGGCCCAGCCAGAAAAAGGAGAGGTTCTCTATCAGCATGTTCTCCTTCTGCTTTTCCTTGATTTCTTCATCGGAGAGGGTCCTGAACTTACTGAGAGGTTCTGAAGCCGGTTTCGATGAAGGAAGAGGCGCCATACTGGCTGGTGAAGGCGAGGGTGAGCCCTGATCCAATGAAGGTACCGGCAGGGATCCCGTTGAGGCAGATGGCTGACTCCCCGCTGGTGGTGCCGCAGTCGGGTATGCAGGCGAGGAAGTGAGCAGGGGAGGGGGGATGACCTGTGGTGTGCCCTGGGGCCCGTCCTGGAGATGCCTGTTGTATTCCTCCTCCCCTTCCTCATGGACGGTGTCCAGGTAGCGGCTGATATTCCGCTCGATCTGGCGCATCTGCCTGAATACCGGGGGTACCACAAGAAGGAAGAACAGGGCGATAATGAGGAAACACAGCAGGTAGACCTTGAGAATCGCAGCGATCCGCCTGTTTCCTCTCCTCTCAAGATAATCCACGAAGGGGTCGAGGAAATAGGCGACGACAAAGCTTACGATAAAGGGCATCAGCACGTCGTTGACCCTGTAGAGTATGTAGCAGCCCAGGGCAGCGAGAATCCAATAGAACCACTTTGGGATAGGAAGGGCCGTGTTCGGGTGATCCTCGTGGGCTTCAGCGGGAGCGGCTTCCCCCCCGCCGGGGGGGGCTGCAGGGCTGCCGTCAGGATCAGGCGGCGCCGGCGGAGTGCCTGCCGGAGACTTGTCATCAGGTTTTGCATCCATAGTCGTGCCCCCCTCGCTTGAGCTAATACTCAGTATGATACAATGGTTACGGCCATAAGTCAAGGAATCCTCCGCCAATCGGAGCCTGGAGCCTACAGCTTCATTTTATGCTTTATCTCCATATAGGTCTTTATGAGCATCGGCGCAAGCCTTGCCGGATCGCCATCTAAGACCGTCACCCCGCCGGTCCTCATCCTGGCCGTAAGCACCTGCCGCTCCCAGAGCAGCTCCTGGGCGAGAGCCTTCCTGTACACCGTGCCCGAATCCTCAGGGAAGGACTGCGCCGTTTCATGGAGCCGGGGATTGCCAAGGAGCACGCAGAGGGGGAGATGCCTCGGATAAAGCTGCCTGATGTGCTCCACGGCAGCCCTGGAACTCTCCTCTCCCTGGAAATCGGTGAAGAGCACCACGAGGCTCCGCTTCCTGTTCTTCAATGCAAGAAAATCGGCCAATACGCCGAAATCAGGCTCATCGCGGGAAGTGGCAAGATCCCGGACCCTGGCAAGCATCGAGAGGAAATGCCCCTTCCCCCTCCCGGGCGCCATATAGGGACCTATCTCGCGGGAAAAAGTGACAAGGCCGACGCGGTCATCCTTTTTCATTGCAACGTACGAGAGGAGCAGGGCGGCATTGAGCGCGTGATCGAGCTTTGCGAGGCCATGGATCTCCTCCTCCATGAGTCTCCCCGTGTCAAGGGCCAGTATGATCTGCTGGGAACGGTCAACCTCGTAATGCTCCGTTATCAGGCGGCCCTTCCTTGCCGAAGCCTTCCAGTTTATCGTCCTGAAATCATCATCTCGATGGTATTCCCTCAATGACTCGAACTCCGTGCCGCCGCCGAAAAACCTGACAGGCTTCATTCCTGCTTCCTGGAGCCTTCCCTTGATGGCAAGAAGCTCATATTCCCTCACATTGGCTATATTGGGAAGCACTTTTACGGTCTGCCGGGCACTGATGGTGAACTGCCTGCGCACGAGGCCGAGAACGCCCTCAACGCGGATCCACAGGGAGCCGAACTGATAGTCGCCCCTCCTGAGAGGCTTCGCTGAATAGAAACAGGAAGCACTTCCTCCCGGCGGCACTGCCGCGGAAAGCTCCCGGGTGGAAACCTCCCACCCGGGGGGTGCATCGTCACAGATCGTCACTTTCGCCGGGAGCGCTCCCTGGTTTGAGACCTCGATCTCCACGGTGTTCTCATGGCCCACCGAAAGGGGGCTCATAACCCGGCGCGCCACAAGAATCTTCCTTCTCGAAGCCGTGAGGATGCAGTCCCATAGCACCAGGACAAGCCAGCACCCGTCAAAAACGGCGAGGCCCCCGAGTGGTGAAATCACCGGCGAGAGGAGCCACATGAGGGCTCCCGCCAGGGCAAAGAGAAGGAGCGATCGAACCGTGAAAACCATATGGCTCCCTTCTATCGCGGCACATTCACCTGTGCCACGATGCCCTTGAGGACGCTGTCGGCGGTGATGCCGTCAATTTCAGCCTCGGCCTTTACCATGACCCTGTGGCGGAGCACCGGACAGACCAGGGCCTTGACATCATCAGGGATCACATAATCCCTTCCCTTCAAAGCCGCCAGGGTCTTGGAGGAGAGGAGGAGCTGGACGCTCCCGCGAGGGCTTGCACCCATGGAGAGCTGGGAGCTTTTCCTCGTGGCACGCACCAGTTCCGTGACATAATCAATCAGAGGCTCGGTGACTGAAACTCTCCTGATCAGCTCCCCCGCCCCGTCGAAGGCCTCCCGCCCGAGGGGATTGATGCCGGCACGGGCAAGATCCCTTGCGTCGAATCCCTCATGGTGCTTCCTGATCACCTCGCGCTCCTCGTCAAAGGAGGGATAGGAGATGAGGATCTTCATCATGAAGCGGTCAAGCTGTGCCTCGGGGAGGGGGTATGTGCCTTCGAACTCAAGGGGATTCTCAGTGGCACACACCATGAAGGGCTCCGGGAGCTTTATGGTCTCGCCCTCAATGGTGGCCTGTCTCTCCTCCATGGCTTCCAGCAGCGCCGACTGGGTCTTGGGAGGAGTCCTGTTAATCTCATCGGCCAGCAGGAAGTTGGTAAATACAGGGCCTTTCTGGAGCTTGAACTCCTGGGTTTTCATGTCGAATATGTGGGTTCCCACCACATCGGAGGGCATGAGATCAGGGGTGAACTGGATCCTGCTGAACTGCCCCTTGAGAAGCCAGGAGAGCGTCCTGGAGAGAAGGGTCTTGGCCGTTCCCGGCACTCCCTCCAGCAGCGCATGGCCTCCTGAGAAAAAGCACACCGCAAGCTCCTCGATCACCCTGTCCTGTCCGACAATCACCTTTTTCATCTCTTTCTGCAGCGTCTCATAGAGACGCCCGAGCTCTTCGTGCGTCATGTCACTCTTCCTTTCCTGCCGCGGCAAGTTTTTTCGCAAGGCCAAGAAGGGTCTTTTCATCGAGTGCCTTTCCCTTCAGCCTCGTCTGGCATTCTGCAAGAACCGCACCGATTTTCCCTTGATCGGCCTGTAACCTCTCTGCCATTCGCTCTGCCAGCACTTCATCAGGTGATTCTGGCGATATTCCGAGAAGCCTCGCCATGGTCCTCCTGAAGTTTCTCACAAGCATGGAAAGCACAGAATGGCGGGCCTGAGCTTTCTGATAAATGCCGGCCATGGTGGCGACATATTCAAAAGAGCCCCGGCCGGCTTCTGCGGAAAGAGGCACCGGCGCCGAGCACCTCCTGCTCACGCTGTAAAGGAGCATCAGGATAAGAATGATCACCTGGAGGAGGAGCAGTTTCACTGAGAGCGGGATAATTGAGAGGAAGGACTTCTCATCTGAAAAGCCGTGGTGGTATTCGTCAAAGAAGAGAGCCTTCCCCGGGGGGGCAGTCCTGAGGCAATGCACCGAGAGGATGGCGTTGTCGGCTCTTCTTATCATCTCATTGGAAAATATCTCTGGAGCGGTCGTGGCAATCACCTTGCCTGAGCCGTAAGATTTCATGGCCATGATGGTGCCCCTCCCGTCGGCGAGAAGAGGCTCGAAGGCCCCTTTATCCTCGCTCGTGAGTCGTATGCCTGTCTTTACCATGGCCTTTGCCACTCCGGCAGTGGAGGCAGAGGGAACGGGTGCGACCTCCTCTGGCGATGCAAGGTCGCCCGTGGCCTTCACCGTGAAGCCGAAAATCCTGAATACATCGTTGTTCTCTATGTCAGCGACAAGGAGCACCCCTCCACGGTGAACGAATGAGCGAAGCCATATGAGCTCATCGCTGTCATAAGGGGTAAGGGGAGAGAGGATTATCACCGTGCCGGCTTCCATCCCGAGGCAGGAGAGCTTCACCTCCGCAATTGAAGGCCTGCACCCCAGCTTCTCAAGGAGAAGATAATAAACCTTGCCGCCCCACCGGGAGGTGCTGTGCACGGAGTTATTTACCGGGACTGTGCCGTCGCCCTGCTTCCCGCCCAGCAGGAGGAGCAGCACAATGGCTGTAATGGCGCATACCAGGGAGAGAATCCTGCCCTTGTTCATCATAGCTCCCTTTTCAGGCCTTCATAAAGGTCCTTGAAGCCGAGGAAGGCTTCACGGTCTGGAGCCCCCTTCCCGTAGAAGCTCTTCTCATAGGAAAGAAGAAGGGCCTGGAGGCTTTCCCTCCTGCCGAGAGTTCCTTCCCTCTCAAGCAGCATCCCGAGCTCCCGCACCGTGAGGGAAGGTCCTATGCCGGCGATGCCCTTCCTCTGGAGTATGTAAAGAAATGAATGGAACATCTCTGCCATGGCCATGAGATACTCTCCCGAGGCCTCGCGCTCCCGGGCCCTCTTTTCAAAGTCTGCCCGGGGAACGGGAAGGGGCAGGCTTTCCTTCTCCTCCTCCCTTATCTCGGTGACGACATTCTTTTTCAGGTTCCTGTAAATATGGAGTATGAGCAGTACCATAAGCACGATCACCATGAAGACAAACAGGTAAAAAGGGCGCTCCCCTGCCGCAAGCGGCCCGAAGAGCAATTTTAAGAAAGCAAGGACACGGCTCCACACTGAGGCGAGAAACTCAAGGGTGTGCTTCACCCATGGAAGGGCGAGAAAATTCTTCAGCGCCTCTCCGAGGTAATCAAAGGCATTATGGCTCTCCGAAGGCGCTGAAAGGTGCTCGAACTGCTTCTGCTGCAGTATCTCGCCGAGGGCGCCCCTTATTCTATCTGACTCCTCTGCTGCCCCGTTCACCGGATTAAATCCCTCCATCTGGAAGTACGGCACCTTTTTGAAGGCTCCTGGCGCATAGAACAAGATCATAGGCTTCTTGCCACACCACGCTGTCATAGTAAAGGAAAAGCTCTCCCAGGGCTGTCACGGGAAGAAACGCAGCCACGTAGAGCATTCCCGCGAGAGGGAAAAGAGAGAGAAGGGGCACCGCGGTGCCTATGACGAGGCCATGCAATGATATCCAGACAATCAGCGCTTTTGCTCCCATAGACCCTGTGAGATGCCAGCTCCGCCTGAGGCCCCCTGCAAATCCCCGGCCCTCTGCTACCATGGCGGGGATCACAAGGCATGATCTCACTGAAAACCAGAGGGCAGCCGCCCCCGATAAAGCCAATGCCAGCAGCACCGCCAGCATGGCATCATTATACGCCAGCTTCCTGGAAGAAAGGCTCTCCGCGACGAGCAGGGGCACAGCGATAAAGAGGGCGGCAATGCACAGCAGCAGAGCGGAGTAAAGTGCAAGAGAAGGAAGCTTTCCCGCGAGGGCCCTCAGATTCCCCCTGAAAGATCCCTTCTCTCCCGTCACGAGGTCCCTCCCCGGCATGGTGACAATCCATTTTGCCAGGGTATAGGCGCAGAGTGACAGAAAAAAGAAGGGCAGCACCGAGACAAGCTCCTTCAGGGAATTTTGAAAGGTCACGGCTGAGCGGAAAGAAAGGGTCTTGAGGTATGCGCTTCCTGCCAAGAGAGGGGGGGCCTGCACGATGAGGGCTGAAGAGATGAAATAAAGGGCTTTTGACCAGAAGCACTCCACGGCGGCATCAAGAATATCGGCTACGGTGAAGGCTCGGAGTTCCATCTCAGTCACCTTTCGCGGCGCGGAAGCCGGTGTAAATCAGCCGCGTTCTTCCTTCACGCCTGTCCCGGTAAAGCATAAGCGTAGTCCCCTCCTTCTCTCCCGGCCTGAGCCCCTGCACCACGGTAGGGCTGTCGGTGATGATGATGTTCCTTCCCTCGGTGGTGGCAAAATCCTTTATGGTGATTTTTTTCTTTGCTCTCCGGTAGAAGAGCACGATCTCGTCCATGGAATCAAGGGTGTACATTTCAAGCACGGTCTGCGAGATCTCATTGTCATCGGGATTATGGCCTCCCCCCTCACCGTACCTGAGGACCGACGCATCTGGATAGAGAGGGAGAGAAAATGAGGTCCTGCTCAATTTCCCCCCGGGAGGACAGGGGGGCAGCGGGCCCAGTTCCGACGGTGACGGCTGAGGCCCCGCACTTCCAGGCGCTGAAGAGGATATCCTGCGCCCCATCGTGCAGCCTGCCAGGAGGCAGGCACTGCAGAGCGCCACCAGTGCAAAAGTGAGAACTTTCCGTGCACATTCCATCGAAGGGCTTCAACTTTCCCCGCAGGGTCTTTCCCTTACCGGCGTGCTTCCCATGAATCGCCTGAAGGCATCGTCTCTCGTGGGAAACTCCCCGCGCCGCACCACTTTTCCCCTGTCCTTCAGGGAATTGAGGGTATCGGCCTTGGGGGGATGGATGATGGTCGTCGTGGGAACAAGAAGCCCCGCGATGGCCGCAGTCTGGTAGTTGGCCAGAGTGCCTGCGATGAGGGCAAAGACTCCTATCCTGGCAAGATCGGAACGGCGTGACGGGGCAAGGACCCCTATGCCGCCGATCTGGATCGCGATGGAAGAGAAATTGGCGAATCCGCAGAGGGCATAGGTGGCAATCACCACCGAGCGCGGCGACAGGTTCACCACATTGTCCCTCAGAATCGCCGAGAGGTCGCTGTAAGCCACGAACTCGTTGATGACCAGCACTTTCGCCAGAAGGTTCCCGACTACCGGGCAGTCTTTCCAGGGCACTCCCAGCACCCACGCCACAGGCGAGAAGAGGGTCCCGAAGACTGTCTCAAAGTTGAGGGTAACGGTGGTATGGAAAAGCATGCCGAAAAGGTTTCCCGTCCATTCGAGGCAGTAGTTGAGGAGAGCAATGAGGGCGATGAAGGCAAGGAGCATGCCGCCTACGTTCAGGGCAAGCTGAAGGCCTGTTGAGGCGCCGTTGGCAGCGGCATCAATTACATTGGCGTCATTTTTTGGAAGATCCATCTTCACCGTGCCCATGGTCTCAGGCTGCTCAGTCTCAGGCATGATTATCTTGGCCATCATCAGCGCTGCCGGTGCCGACATGACGCTTGCCGCCAGGAGGTGCCCCGCAGCGTCGGGAAACATTGAATTGAGCATCCCCACGTAAGCGGCCATCACGCCTGCGGCAATGGTGGCAAATCCTCCCGTCATGACGGCCAGGAGCTCCGACTTTGTCATGGACTCCAGGTAAGGCCGTATGAAGAGGGGCGCCTCCGTCTGGCCCACGAAGATGTTCGCCGAGCCGCAAAGGGTCTCGGCGCCGCTCGTGCCCATTATCTTTATGATCCCCTTGGCAACAAGCTGCACTATCTTCTGCATGATGCCCAGGTAATAGAGAATGTTCATGAATGACGAGAAGAAGATTATCGTGGGAAGGACCTGGAAGGCGAAGATGAAGCCGAAGCTCTTAGTGTCAGTCACAAGGCCGCCGAAGAGAAATGAGGAGCCTTTCGTGGTAAAATCCAGGAGCTTCACCACAAAGGTATTGATAATGGAGAAAAAGATCTGGCCCGGCGCCGTCTTCAGCACTATGAGGGCGAAGAGGAACTGGAGTCCCAGGCCGCTCGCGATTATCTGCCACCGTATCTTCCTGCGGTCCCTTGAGAGAAGGACCGCAATGCCCACTGTCACCACGATCCCTAAAAGGCTCACCAGCTGCCCGAGAGGAGAATCTGCCATGATTTCTCACCTGCCGCTTAAGAATAGGGAAGCACCCCGAGGGGTCCTTCCCTATCATTCGTGATCGTGCCGGTGATTCCTTTACAGGGGCCCTATTTCCCGCCGGTAAAGGTGCGCAGCAAGAGCGATGACGAGTTGCCTCCTGCCGCGAAGCCGTTCAGGGAACTGGTCATGAAGATGCCGCGGAGGTCATCGCTGGTGCCCGAGGTCTGGGAGGTCCACGTCGAGCCGCCGTCGCCGGTGGAGTAAATCCTGCCGCCGAGCCCCACGACCCAGCCGTTATTCGCGTCGGCAAAGTAGACTCCCCTCAGGCTCTCGGTGCCGACGGAGGGATTCAGCGCCCAATTGTTGCCTTCATCGCTGGAAAAGACTACGGTACCGTTATCCCCCACGGCCCATATGTGTGCTGAATCGAAATAGCAGACCGCGTAAAGATTTTCCTTGGTGGGCGGACTAAAAGCATAAGCCCATCTTCCATTGTGCTTATTGAATATTCCCCCTTTAAGGCCTACTACCACGCCTTCATCAGCGCTCGCCATATCAACCGCTCTCAAATCACCTGGTGCATAATCAAACTGATTACTCGTAACGATCCATGTCGTACCACCATCGGTGGTGCTGTATGCGGGTGAATCTCCCCCGCGGTCGCCAACCACTGTACCGATATTGCTGTCTGAGAAGGAAACGCCGTAAAGGGGCTTGGTGGCCGGTGATTCCTGCGCTGTCCAGTCTGATGCGGTGGCGCCCCCATTAGTGGTTTTATAGATCATCGCACCGGACGACCCACCCACGGCCCACCCGGTGGTGTTATCCACCATGGAGATGCCGTAAAGATGATCGCTCCCCTTGGAGAAGCCGCTCCAGTTGTTTCCCCCGTCGGTGGTGACGCTGATCTGCCCGTTTCCTCCCACGGCCCAGCCGGTGCTGGCACCTGAGAAAGTGACGGCGTTGAGAGGATTGCCGCCCGTTCCGGCAAGGGTCTGCCAGGGTGTCGTGGCAGGCGAAGGCGATACTGACGGTGAGGGAGAAGGTGACACCGAAGGCGAAGGAGTGGGCGATACTGAAGGCGAAGGAGTGGGTGATACGGTCGAAAGGGCCATGTTCATCTCAGGGTTCTCGCCTGTCACGACATCCACGTCCGAGGAACCCCATGCGATTGCCTGACCCGATGCATTGTCCGCTTCAACCCTTACGGTCTTCCAGCCGATGGGCACGTTCTCTACCGTTGCCGTGGCTTCAACTCCCGTGGCAGGCTTGTCAACGCGCACTGAGGGCACAACACTCTCTGTGGTGCCCTGCTTGCAGACGCTGACGGTAAAATAAGAGGTGTCCGCAGGGACCTCGCGGAGGATGGAGCAGCTTTTCCCTCCGGGGGCCTCGCTCCTGACTGCTACGAAACCGCGTGTGCCCTTATGGGGGAATGAGAGCTTGATGACAAGCCTGGCTGTACCGGCAGTACCTCCCCACAGGGAGTTCAGACCGCTTCCATTCCCTGACGGGTCCCCGCCGCCTCCAGCTACTCCTGAGCCGCATCCCCCCGCCAAAAGGCTTATCGTGTAGAGAACAATAAAAAAAAGAGAGAGCTGAGCTCCAAATCCCGAAAATAACGAATATTTCTTTTTATTCATCTTGGCCCACCCTTTCGGATAAATATTGGAGAACAGAAATTCCTTTTCATTATATAACAGATCCTGTTTCGAATCAACACCCGCAGAGGAGAATTTTATCTCATCGCGCGCGACTGTTCAATTCTGCGCGGCATCGGTGGTGCCGACAATGATTTTGCGGGCCTTGCTGCCGTCGGCAGGGCCCACGATGCCCTTGCGCTCCATCAGGTCAATGAGGCGACCGGCGCGGGCATAGCCAATCTTGAGCTTTCTCTGCAGGATCGAGACCGATGCGTGGCGCTCGGCAAGGATGATCCTGAGGGCTTCCGGGTAAAGCTCATCCTCGCTGTCATCGTCTTCGCCGCCTTCACCGCCCGAGGCGATGTCCCTGGGCTCAACGGAGATAGGCACGAGGTTATCAGGGGGAGGCTGCTCCTGCCAGAATGCCACTATGGCTTCTATATCCTCGCTGCTTATGTAGGCGCCCTGGACCCTTTTCGGGGCGGCGGCATCGCTGGGAAGATAAAGCATATCGCCCTTGCCCAGCAGCTTTTCCGCCCCGACCCTGTCGAGGATTGTCCTGGAATCGACCTGCGAGGTGACGGCAAAGGCAATCCTGGACGGGACATTCACCTTGATGAGGCCTGTAATGACGTCCACGGAGGGGCGCTGCGTGGCGAGAATGAGGTGGATGCCGGCGGCCCTCCCCAGCTGCGCAAGGCGGCAGATGTGCTTCTCCACGGACTGGGAGGAGACCATCATGAGATCGGCAAGCTCATCGACTATGACAAGAAGGTAAGGGAGAGGCACTGGAGCCTTTTTATTGTATTCAAAAATATTCCTCGCCTTTACCTTGCTGAACTCATCATAGCGGCCCGCCATGATTTCCGTCATCTGCTGCAGCACAAGGGTGGCTATCTTGGGATCGGTGATGATTTTCTTGTCGGGAGTGGCCTTGATATCGATAAGGTGGGGAATGCCCTCGTATATCGAGAGCTCGACACGCTTGGGATCAATCATCACCATCTGCACCGTCGTGGGAAAAGCGTGAAAGAGGAGGCTCGCTATGATGCAGTTCACGCAGACACTTTTTCCTGAGCCGGTGGAGCCCGCCACAAGGAGGTGAGGCATCTTCACCAGGTCTCCTATGATGGGCTTGCCCGTAATATCCTTCCCGAGGGCCACGGGAAGGATGAGATCCCTGCGCTGGAACTCTTCTGCCGAGAGCATCTCCTTGACAGTGACCATGTCGATGCGCTCGTTGGGTACCTCTATGCCCACGCAGGATTTGCCGGGGACAGGAGCTTCTATCCTTATCTGCGCCGCCAGCACAAGGGCAATGTCGTTCTGCAGGCTCGTGAACTTGTTCACCTTCACTCCCGGGCCAGGCTGGAGCTCATAGCGGGTCACCGAGGGCCCTCTTTCGATGTTGATGACCGATGCCTGCACGCCGAAGCTCGCCAGGGTGTCCACAAGGATCCTGGAATAATCGCGGGGGCTCTTCTTCGATCTCGGGCTGTCCACGTCTTCAAGCATCGTGAGGGGGGGGATCTTGTAAGCATACTCCCCTGCCTCATCAGCCTCTGTCTTTCTGGCCTTCCCCTTTTTCACTTTCGGCGGAGCCGTATCCTCAGGGGTCTGATCTTCTTCGAGCTTTTCATCTTCCTCATCGTCATAGTCTTCTTCATCTTCATAGTCGCCGCTTTCCTCTTCGCCGCCGGAGACGCTGGTCCCCTGGAGGTTCATCGATAAAGAGACCTGCGCGGCAGCCCTGAGGTCTTCCACTATCTCTTTCCCGTCGCGGGGTGTCCTGTCACCCCACTTCAAAGTCTTAAGGAGGGTGCCGGCACCCCTGCCAAGGGCCGTGGCAGCGGCAGCGATGATCTTCCAGAGGAAGCCCAGCGCCTTGGCGAGAGCTTTCCCAAGCTTTATGAGAAGATCTATGATGTCCCTTACGGAGAGGCCCACGAAAAGGAGGAGCGATGCCATGCATACTACGTCCATGATAATATAGGTCCCGATTATGCCGACATTTTTCACCATGAGGTCCTTGAGGGTCCTGCCCCAGATACTGCCGCTTCCTCTCATGAGGTTTCTCATCACCTCGGCGCTCCATACACAGACCAGCACGAGCAGTGAAGTGAGAACCAGTACCCGCATCCTGAAGGGGTAGATGAACCTGGCACCGATGATTATAACCAGGAAAGGCACGCTGAAGCCGGCCCATCCCATGAGCCCGTTGATGGCCGAGCCCAGTTTGTAGCCTATATTCCCCGAGAGCACCGGGTTGATGGTGCAGTACATCAGGAAAAATCCCGCAGCGATGAAGAAAATCCCCAGGATTTCGTGCCATGGGAACTCCTTGCGCGGCTTTTCCTGCTTCGCCTGGGACGTCTTCTGCTTCCGGGTCCTTGGCGCCGCTCCCGTCCTGCCGTTGCCGCTCTTTGATTTGCCGCCTGCTGTACCCTGTGCCATAGGGCCATAATTCTCCCTGGCCATGAAAATCCCTGCAGGGAAAAATGGAATTCGAAGCGTTGAAATCAAGAATTAACGCCGATCATGGAGGAGCGTCACTTTGCCGCCTGCTCGAGGGCATATTTTTCTCCACCGCGCTCCCCGGCGAAAGATGGCGCGCAATGCTGAAGGAGCGGCGGCTTTTGTCACGAAAGATAATTAGGAAGGGAGCAAGGGACTCACTGCTCCCCCAGTATAAAAGAGAGAGAACACCGGGGCCTGTTTCAGATACTTGCAATAAGGGGAGGTACCACGTATGATGCTTGATATACCTTACGGAGACGACACCATGCCCCTCAGCATTCCCGCCGGCCACCGCGCCACGGTGCTGAGCCCGCGCCATTCAGGCGCCTCGGAGAAGGTGGACATCAAAAAAGCCCTGGAGGAGCCGGTGAAAGCGCCGCCCCTGGGGGAGTTCCTCGAAAGCTCCCACTCTGTGCTCATCATCGTCAATGACGCCACCAGGCCCACTCCCACGCCCCTCATCCTTGATCACCTGGAGCCTTACCTGAAAGGAAGGCGCCACGCCTTCATAATCGCCACGGGAACCCACCGGGGACCCTCCGATGAGGAACTGAACCAGATATTCGGAAGGCACCTTGAATGGATAAGGAAAAACCTCATCATCCATGACTGCCGCGATAATGAAAGCCTTGTCCATTACGGCACCACATCCTTCGGCACGGAAGTGTATCTCAACAAGGCTCTCGGTGAGTTTGACAAGGTGCTTGTCATCACTTCCGTAGAGCCTCATTATTTTGCAGGCTATACAGGGGGAAGAAAATCGCTGAACCCCGGCATCGCAGGGCTTGCAACCGTCACGGGAAACCACCGCCTTGCCCTCCGTCCTGAGGCAACGACGCTTGCCCTTGCAGGAAATCCTGTCCATGAAGACATTGAGGAGTCCGCAAAGATGGTCCGCAAGGAAATCTTCTCAGTACTCACGGTGCTTGACGGCTCCCATAAGCTTTACGACGTCGTGTGCGGCGACCTTTTCGCCTCCATGGCACCGGCAGTTGAAAAGGCAAAGGATATTTTCTGCGCCCCCCTTGACGAGAGGGCCGACATAGTCATCACCGTGGCCACAAAGCCCTGCGACATCGATCTCTACCAGTCGCAGAAGGCAATAGACAACGGAAAGCTTGCCGTGAAAGAGGGCGGCATCCTCATCCTTGTCTCGAAGTGCAGAACGGGAACCGGTTCCGATGATTTCATCAGCCTCATGGCCTCAACAGGAAGCCCTGCCGAAACCCTCAGCAGAATTGGCGAGGGGTATAAGCTTGGCTACCACAAAGCGGCAAAGCTTGCAGAGGTCCTGGAGCACGCATCGATATGGACGGTGACAGACATAGACCCTCCCATCATCCACAGAATGTTCATGAAGCCTTTCCCCACGGTGCAGGAAGCCCTTGAAAAGGCACTCCAGGAGAAGGGGGCAGGGGCTTCGGTGGTAATCCTCATGGACGGGAGCATGGTGGTGCCCGAGCTCTCGGGGAAAGCCTGCGGCACCGTGTAGAACAGGGACAGGAAAACATACTGGAAAAGGAGTCACGGCAATGAAAACACTTGAAAAGGCACTGAACAGCGGATTTGTCAATGAGCTTGAAGAAATCATCCCGGCAGACCGCATCCTGAAGCATCCCGCGGAGCTTTATGCTTATGGCGCCGATGCCTCGATTCACCGTAAGACACCCCAGATTGTGGCCGTCGTGCTCTCTGCCGAAGAGGTCTCTCAGGTTTTAAAGCTTGCCAACAAGCACCTTGTTCCCGTGACTCCCAGAGGTGCGGGAACCGCAATGTGCGGCCATGCAATCCCTCTTCATGGAGGCCTTGTTCTTGATATGCAGAGGATGAACAAGATCCGGGAGATCCGCGTGCAGGATCTTTACTGTGTCGTTGAGCCCGGCGTGGTGTATGCCGCCCTGAACGACGCCCTCAAGCCTCACAAATTCTTCTTTCCCCCCGATCCCGGGAGCGGCGAGGCCTGCACCATAGGCGGCATGGTGGTCTGTAACGCCTCGGGAGTCCATGCAATCAAGTACGGGGCCACAAGGGACTACATTCTCGGCGTCGAGGCGGTGATGCCCACGGGCGAGATAGTGCACCTGGGGACCAGGACCCTCAAGAGCGCCTCGGGCTACCAGTTCGAGAGGCTTCTCCCCGCCAGCGAGGGCACCCTGGCAGTGGTGACGGAAGTCACTCTCAAGGTGGTCCCCCTTCCCAAAAAGAAGGCCATGGCCATGGCGGCCTTCGACAACCTTGAGACGGCGGGGAAATGCGTCTCCAACATCATAGCCCATCCCATACTCCCCGCCTCCCTCGAGCTGATGGACAGCATCTGCATCAAGGCTGTCAATAAGGCTATGAAGATGAGCCTCCCCGAGGCCGAGGCCCTCTGCTTCATCGAAGTTGACGGCCATCCCGGCTCCGTGGCCGAGGAGATAGAGAGCGTGGCTTCGGTGGCGAAGGCAACGGGGGCGATATCCGTTGAGTTCACCGATGACGCGAAGAAGATCGAGGAGCTTCAGAAAGCCCGGAAAGGCATGATCCCCTCCCTCTCAAAATACAGGCCTGACCTGGTGACCGTGATGCTTGCCGACGATATGGCAGTCCCCATCTCCAAGGTCCCCGACGCGGTGAAGGCATTCCACCGCGTCGCCGAGAAGTACGGGGTCCTTATTCCCACATACGGCCACGCAGGCGACGGAAACCTTCACACCAAGTTCCTCATTGATCCCTTGAAAAAGGAGCAGTGGGACGCGGCGGAAAAGGCGACAGAAGAAGTATTCGAAGAAGTGCTGAAACTGGGCGGCACTATTACGGGCGAGCATGGCATATCGATCACCAAGGCGCCTTTCTACAGAAAAGAGCGCGCCGACATGATAGAGTTCTCAAAGAAGCTGAAGCGCCTCTTTGACCCCAATAACATCCTGAATCCTGGGAAAATGATGGATTACGAGGAGGGGATAATCGCCCACCTCCGTTACCCCGTGGGCGACAGGCCTCCGGGGAAGTTCACCACCCTCGGAAAGCACGCCTGGGACCTTCACTCCTGCACTTACTGCGGCTTCTGCAAGTCCGTGTGCCCCATATTCACCCAGAAGATCCAGGACACCTGCGTGGCCCGCGGGAAAGTGGTCCTCTCTTACGGCATCCTCCAGGGAGACGTGCCCCTTGACGCCCACACGGCAGAGCGCCTCTTCCAGTGCACGGGCTGCATGGACTGCACCAGGCGCTGTCCCTCGGGGATCGACATAGTCCCCATAGTGGAATCGGCCCGTGCCGAGGCCGTCAAAGCAGGGTTCGCCATGGAAAACCACAAGGCCCTTGTGAAAAACGTGATGGAGTCGGGGAACATCTACGGCGATCCCTCGTCGTTCATCGAACCGCAGCAGGGCGAGGTGCTCCTTTACGTGGGGTGCCAGTTCGCCTCAAGGACCAACATGACCAGGAAAATATTGAAGGTCCTCAAGGCTCTCGGCGTAAAGCCCCGCATAGAAAAAGAGACATGCTGCGGCTTTACTCTGAAGAACCTGGGCTTTACCGAGGATTTCGAGAAGCAGAAGGAGCGCTTCCTGGAAAAATTCGGTAACTACAAGGGCCAGCCCATCTATGCCCTCTGCCCCACCTGCCAGGCCTTCATCAAGGAGGAGTATGGCTTTGACTGCGCCCATGTCCTCACTCTCGTGGAAAAGCTTATGGCCTCGGCCTCGCCGGCAAAGAGCGAGGGGACCGTCACTTACCATGACCCCTGCCACTTCTCAAGGATACTGGGCTTCACGGAGACGCCAAGGAACCTCATAAAAAGCCTGGGCTTCGCCATCAAGGAGATGGAGCTCAAGGGGAACGTCTCCCGTTGCTGCGGCGGAGGAGGAGGCCTCCTGGTCACCGACATGCCCCTCTCGGACGCCATAGCGGCGGACCGCGTAAGGCAGGCTGCCAAAACAGGAGCCGCAGTCATTGTCACTCCCTGCCCCACCTGCGAGGTAACCCTTAAAAAGTCGGCGGCAGCAAGGAAATGGGAGCCCGGGGAGACCCCCATGACGGTGAAGAATCTCTGGGACCTGCTGCTGGCCGCCCTGAAATAGGGGCCTTCAGGCCTGGAGCATTCCAAAGGCAATGATGGGAACACCGGGGAAGGCCACGGAGGAATCGGAGATTCCGAGCACGATGGCCTTCTCCTGGGCCGGTATGGTGGCCTGGAGCCTCCCGAAGACACCGTATATCCTGGCGACAGTCTGCCCTCTCCTCACGACGTCACCGGGTTTCACGGAAAACCTCACGATTCCGCTCACAGGGCATACGGGCTGGTGGGAATACCTCAGAATCCTGTCATTGAACTGAAGAGGGAGCCTGAAGACAGAAGACTCGCCCTCGTCGTTCACCATGCCCTTGTCTGCCAGGATGTTCCATATTGAGCTTACGCCGTATCTCACATTTTCCTCATTGACTACGCATGATTCACCCAGTTCCAGCGTGAGAGCAGGTATCCCGTGCTTGATGAGGCTCCCGCTGAGGGTCCTTTCCCATCCGATTGAATCGGGCGAGTCCTTGTGCTCGCTGATCAACACAAAGCCGCTCTTGAGCCCGATGGTTTTCGCCCTCTCATAGGCCTCTATGTGGGAAAGGCCGGGGTACGGGTCAATGAGGGCATAGGGAATCGACTGGCGCCAGTCATTATGGAGATCGAGCACCAGGGCCGGATTTGAGGCGATGATGGTGCTGAATATGAGGTCGGCAATTCTCTCGGCAAAGGAACCGGCCCTGTTCCCCGGGAAAGAGCGGTTCAGATCCTCCATGCTGGGCGTGATGTTCCTGGAGGCAAGCTCAAAGCCGAGGGGGTTCATCATGGGAAAGGCACAGACCGAGCCGCGCAGGAGAGGGCTTTTCCTGAGGCGCTTGAAAATCTCCTGTATGATGACCACTCCCCCCACCTCGTCGCCATGGGCGCAGGCGGTGAGCCACACCATGGGCCCCTCGTTGATGCTCCTGATCTCCATGAGCGGAAGGCGCCTCACCGAGAGGTCGGAGCCAGTCATAATCCTGAGAAATGAATATCTTATCCTCTGAACATCCTTGGTGCTGTTCATCGCGGCGCCCTCACATTCAGTCAGGGAGAGCCCTCTCTCCCCGTCGGTACTATTCAAAATCCTTGCTCCACTTACCTCCTTTGCAGAGGGGAGGCTCCAGGGTGATTCCGGGGAAAAAAGGTAATATCATATGGAAAATCGAAATTTACCGGGAGCCCACATTGTTTTCAGCTCTCCGCATTTACAGAGCGGGGTGGGCTCAGGGCCGGAGACTCCAAAAACCTTCGCAGAGCCGGCTTTTCTCTGTCAGGCAAGGAAGATTCAGGTGAACTCTACAAGGATATGCTTCCGCTCATTCGTTCTGCTGGCACTTTGTGCTGGCCTCCTTCTTGTTGTGCCCTCCTGTGCAAAAACACCCTCGCCGCAGGACGCCCTCAGGAATTTTGTAAACGCCCTTGTGAACAAGCAATGGGAGAGCGTGTGGAACGGCATGAGCTTTTCAAGCCAGAAAGATTATGAGGAAAAGGTCTTCAAGCCTTTCAAGGCCAACTTCGCTGCCACGCCTGAAGACAAGAAGCAGATAAAGCACCCCCAGCTCGGCGTGAGCGTCCAGGATATCCTGGAGATGAGCCCCAAGGAGTTTTTCATGCTTAACATGGAAAAGACGACGGTGCGCAATGATGTCCTTGCCGTTCTGAACCCCGAAAGCCTTAAAGTCGAGAAGGTTACCGTTGAAGGTGACATGGCAAGGATCAAGCTTGAAGGGAATAATCCCGTGGTCACCATGAAAAAGGAAAACGGCGAATGGAGAGTCTGCCTCTTCTGAAAAGGGGGGGAGGGACCCACAAAAAGGAGATTTGCCTTCTCTGTCGTAATTTTCAGCATAAGGAAAGGTCCTTATCGGATTCCCCGTTTCTCTATTCATGCCGGTTTTTCAGTTTATCAGGTATTCACCCAATACCAGGAGGAGCATAGTATGAGCAAAAAGGACAAGAAAAAATTCCAGGGAGCAGCTCTTCAGATTTCCCGCCCCGGCGAGAGCCCGCAGGAAAAGCCACCCGGTCATCAAGCCGAAGCGGAGCCCGGGCCGCAGAAAGAAGACGACACAGAGGCTCCCCGCGAGAGCTCAATCGAGCTGAGGCATTTCATTGAGGAGCTGAACAGCTCACAGGCAACTATTGCCGCACGTCTTGGAGATATTGAAACCCTTGTGGAAAAGACCGCCTTGCCTGTCATGGATATGGCAACCATTGTGGAAGGCCATAAAAAAGAGCTTGAAGGCCTCACCAGGAGAATTATTGAGCTTGAAAAGGAAGCGAAGAGCAGTGCGCCCCGCCATGAGACCGGGCTTGAAGATAATCTCCATTCAACGCTGGAAGAGCTCCAGCAGATCTCGGAGAAAGGGAAGGAATATCATAAGGAGCACCTCTCCCTCAAGGAGAAGATAGACAGTGCCCTTACCAGATTTGATCAGATAAAGAAACATATCGAGGCTCAGCCTTCCCTGGAAAAAGATCTGAATGAGCTCCATGCCACCGCCAAGCTCATGACCTTTGTTGAACAGAAGATCGGCGAGCTTCCCGAACCGGAGGGAACCCATCTCTATATTGAGACCCTGATGGACAGGGCAAGAAAATCTGACCTGTACTTCACCATGGAGAATCTCCTTGACGTGATGATTACCCACAAGGCGACAGTGCTTCATCTCAGGAAGAATGAGCCCCCCCAGGTCAAGGTGGAAGATGAGCTCATTCCCGTGGGCGACAAGCTCCTCACCGAGATAGACTGCGCCCACCTCATTCTCCCCCTCCTCACGAGGGAGCAGCAGGGTGCCCTGGCAAGAAAAGAGGAAGTGGTCTTCACGGTAGTCCATAATGAAGCCAGATTCAAGATTAACGTGTTCTTCCAGAGCTCAACGCCTGCGGCCACCATAAAGATGCACCCCCTGGAAGTCCCCCCCTTCAATGAGCTCATGCTGCCCGAGGAACTCAAGAAGCTCATCCCTTCAGACGATGGCCTTGTAATCTTCGCGGGGCTCAACGGCTCGGGGAAGACCACCACGGCCGCCGCGTGTATTGATTTCGTCAACAGCAGGGAGAAGAAGCATATCATCACCCTGGAAAGCCCCATTGAATACGAGTTTAAGACCAAGCAGAGCCTCATTACGCAGCGTGAGCTGGGGACCGACTTTACGAATATCAACAACGCCTTTTTCCAGTCCCTCTCCAAGGACCCTGACATCATCTTCATCGGAGAGATCACGAACCCCGATATGCTTATGAACGCTCTCCTGGCTGCCGATTCGGGCCACCTTGTGATGGGCACCCTCATGAGCCCCAACTGCATAAAGACAGTGGAAAAAATGCTGGAGCCTTTCGCGGGAGAGGGGCGGCACAAGGTGCAGAACCTTATCGCGCGGACCCTCAAGCTGATAGTGACGACGGAACTTCTCACGGCACAGGAGTCGGGGAAAGTGCCCGCCCTGGAGATAATGGTGAACAGCCCTGAAATAGCGCGGCTTATCCTGGAAAACAGGCTGGGCGCGATTTACAGTTCCCTGGAAAGCGCTTCTTCCGAGGGGATGAGAACCTTTGCCCATTCCATTTCCCAGCTCCTTGAGCAGGGAGTCATTGCCGAAGAGGAATATCAGAGGCTTCAGCTCAAGCTCCGCAAGCAGCAGGCTTATTTCAAGACCCTTCCTCAATAGCGATCTCCGCTCATCGCAGTAATCGCACCATGCAATTTGCAGGCAATCTGAAAGGATCTACAGGGGGGTATATGGAGAGAGCAGTCGGAATATGCCTTGGTGCCTCCACTCTGGGCATCGTTGAGGTAAAGAACAGCAAGGGAAAGATCCGCATAGGGAAGGTCATCACGAAGACCCACGAGGGAAATCCCATGGCCTTTCTCAAGGCAAGCCTTGATGAGGTGGGGAGCGCTCCTCTCACGGTGACGGGCAGAAAATTCAGAAATCTGCTGGACCTCCCGCAGATAACGGAAGTTGAAGCCATAGAAGAGGCGCTCCGGTTCACCCTCGACGGCAAGGTAAAGCCTGAAGCTGCAGTGAGCGCGGGAAGCGAGACTTTCATCATATACCTTCTTGACAAGGATATGAAGGTACGGGGCATCCACACGGGAAGCAAGTGCGCCTCGGGCACGGGGGAGTTCTTCCTCCAGCAGCTGAGGCGCATGAACGTCACTCCCGAGGAGGCCATCAGCAAGGCGCTTGATGTCGATCCTTACAAGATTTCAGGCCGCTGCTCCGTGTTCTGCAAGAGCGACTGCACCCATGCCCTCAACAGGGGCGAGCCTATCGGCCATATAGCCGCGGGCCTCTGCGAGATGATGGCCAAGAAGATAATCGAGCTTCTCCCGGGCGTCTCCAAGAGGAACATCGTGCTGCTTGGAGGTGTGAGCAGGAACCGCGCCGTCGTGAAGATCCTGAAGAAGGATATAGAAAACCTTATCATCCCGAAGGAAGCACCTTTTTTCGAGGCCCTGGGCGCCGCCCTCTGGGCTTACAGGAACTGTGTGCCCGTCGCGGGAGGATCGTTTTTCAAGGAAGCCGAGCACAGCTTTGATTTTCTGCCTCCCCTTTCACAGGCCGAGCACCTTGTGACGTTCAAAAAGAGCGTGCGGGGCAAGGCGCGAAAAAGTGACAAATGCCTTGTCGGCCTCGACGTGGGCTCCACCACCACGAAAGCGGTGCTCATGAGGATTTCCGACAATGCAATCCTGGCCTCATGCTACCTCAGGACCAACGGCGATCCCATAGGCGCCAGCAAGAAGTGCTTCGAGGAGATTGACAGGGCCCTTCCCTGCGAGGTCACGATCAAGGGCCTCGGCGTCACAGGCTCCGGCCGTTACATTTCCGCCCTCTACGCGGAGACCGACGCCATCATCAATGAAATCATCGCCCATGCCGAGGCAGCCCTCTACTTCGACCCTGCCGTTGACACCATCTTTGAGATAGGCGGGCAGGACGCCAAGTACACCTACCTGCAGAACGGCGTGCCCTGCGACTACGCCATGAACGAGGCGTGCTCGGCGGGAACAGGCTCATTCCTCGAGGAGTCCGCGAAGGAGAGCCTGGGCGTTGCCATGGAGGATATCGCCGCGCTGGCCATGAAAAGCAGGAAGCCTCCCAATTTCAACGATCAGTGCGCCGCCTTCATAGGAAGTGACATCAAGAGCGCCATCCAGGAGGGGATACCTGTTGAGGATATCATCGCGGGCCTCGTCTATTCCATATGCATGAACTACAACAACAAGGTGAAAGGCCCCCGCACGGCAGGCACAAAGATCTTCATGCAGGGAGGTGTCTGCTACAACAGCGCTGTCCCCGTGGCAATGGCAGCCCTGATAGGAAGCTCCATAGTCGTGCCCCCCGAGCCGGGCCTTATGGGCGCCTTCGGCGTGGCCCTCGAGGTGAAGCGCCGGCAGAGCCTGGGACTCCTCGGCGAAAAGAGCTTTTCCCTGAAAGAGCTTGTGGAAAAACGCGTTGAATACGGCAAGACCTTCACCTGCAAGGGGGGAGAGGAGCAGTGTGACAGGAAATGCTCCATCCAGCTCATCAAGGTGAAAGACAAGAATTTCCCCTTCGGGGGAGCCTGCAACCGGTACTATAACATGCAGCTCAACAGGAAGGAGGAGGACGCTCCGAACCTTGTGAAGGATCGTTACTCCCTCCTCACCGAAAAGCTCTGCACCCTCAAGCCGCCTCTCGCGGCGCCCACGCTGGGTCTTAACCGGTCGTTCCTGACGCATCTGCTTTACCCCCTTTATTATAACTTCTTCACGCTGCTGGGATTCCGCGTCGTGCTGCCCGACACCCTTGAAGAGGAGGGCATCGAGCAGAAGGGCGCTTACTTCTGCCATCCCCTCGAGGCCGCCCATGGCTATTACCTGGACCTCCTGCGCAAAAAGCCTGAGGTGATAGTGCTCCCCCATGTGCGGGAGATAAGCGTGCCCAAGGCAGTCTCGACAAAACATGACATGCAGGCCACGTGCCACCTGCTGCAGTCGGAGACTTACTGCCTGCGCGAGTCATTTTCCGATCTGGAGAAGGACATCAAGGTGCTGAGGCCCATTTTTGACTTCTCCCAGGGCTACGAGTCCGAGAAAAAGAGCTTCATAAAGCTTGCCCGCGATCTGGGGAAAAAGGGGAAGCTTCCCGGCATCGCCTTCGACTTCGCCATGGGCAAGCAGCAGGAGTTTTTCGAGTCCCTCAAGATCCTTGGCAGGATATTCCTGCAGGAGCTCGAGGAGAACCCCCGGGACAAGGCCGTCGTCATCTTCGGGAGGCCTTACAACGCCTTTACGCCCGACATGAACATGGGGATACCGGAAAAATTCTCCTCGCGGGGAATACCGGTCATCTCCTTTGATATGCTCCCCTATGATGACGAGCCCGTGAGCGGGCAGATGCACTGGGGAATCGGCCAGATGCTCATGAAAGCCGCCCTTTTCGTAAAGAAGCACCGCCAGCTCTATGGCGCCTATATCACCAATTTCAGCTGCGGCCCCGACAGCTTTCTCCAGAGGTATTTCAGGGAGATCATGGGGAGGAAGCCTTCACTCACCATAGAGCTTGACAGCCACACCGCCGACGCCGGCATCACCACCAGGGTGGAAGCATTTCTTGATATCGTGGACCGCTACAGGAAGCTCAACGTGGCCGATGACAGCAGGCAGGCTCTCTATTCAATGGCACGCACCATAGTGACGCGTGACTCATTCCAGATACTCACCTCTGAGAACGAGCTCATCTCGCCGCGTGATCCCCGCGTTCATCTGCTGCTCCCCTCAATGGGATGGCTCCTCACCGAGGCCGCGGGGGCTGCATTCGAGTCCATGGGATTCAAGACCACGGCCCTTCCCCAGCCCGATTTCGAGGTCCTCAAGATGGGCAGGGCGAACACGTCCTGCAAGGAATGCCTTCCCCTGATTCTCATCACGGGAATGCTCGAGAAGTACCTCTCCCAGGGGAGGCCCGAAGATGAGCTTACCATGCTCTTCGTGCCCAAGGCCGAAGGGGGCTGCCGCCTGGGCCAGTACTGCGTCTTCCTGGAGAACCACATTGAGAAAAAAGAGCTCCGGGACGTGGCCATCCTCGCCCTTGACAATGAAAACAACTACGCCGGCTTCGGAGACGAGGTGCTCAAGCGCGTGGTCCAGGGAATGATAATATCGGACATCATGGATGACATCTACAGCGCCATCTATGCCCTTTCGAAAGACCGCGCCGCGGGGCTTGCGTCATTCCACCGCGAGTGGAATGCCATTCTTGACGCGATAAGAAATAACGAGAACCTGGACAGGACCCTGGAGCAGGTGGCTTCGCGCCTCAGGGAGATTGAGCTTAAGAAGCCCATCCACGAGGCATGCAAAGTTCTTCTCTGCGGCGAGATTTACGTACGCAAGGAGCGCTTCGCCTCGGGACCCATAATAAAAGCCCTGGGAGACCGCGAGATAGTGGTGAAGACGGCCCAGTCAAACGAATGGCTCCTCTACAATGACTACCTGATCTCGGCAGGCGTCCTGGACGCCCAGTACAATCTCCCCCAGCTCGCCATGCACCATGTGAAGCACTATTTCAAGAATATGCTTGACACACGCTACAAGAAGATCCTCGCCCGGTCGGGCCTCTTTGAGTATGAGAAGCTCGATATAAACAGGATAATGGAATACGGGAAAAAGCTTCTGAGCATTTACATCGGCGGCGATCCCATATTGAGCTGCGGCTCATCCTTGAAGGACATCCTCCACACGATAAGCGGCGTGGTCCTTATAGGCCCCTTTGCCTGCATGCAGTCCCGGATCACCGAGGCGGTACTCAGCAAAGCCCTTACCTGCGAGAGAAAGATCGATATAGAAGGAAGAAATTACACTATCCCCGAATCAATAAACGGCCTGCCCTTCCTGGCCATCGAGACTGACGGGAATATCTTCCCTCAGATACTGGAGGCCAAGATCGAGGCCTTCGCGCTCCAGAGCCAGCGCATCCATAATGCAATAGCAAAGGAGCCTGCGGGCAGATCACATTGAAACAAGAGGTGAACTTTGTCGCAGAAGATCAAAGCAGCCGATACCGCCGAACCCGAGATGACCTTTGCAGGCAAAGTGAAAAAGTCCTTCAGGCAGACTTTTTTTGTTCCCTGGCTGAAAGCCCGCGCGAAGCGCCTGGGCACCCACATCATCGACTCAACGGAGAACTGCTCATCGCTCCTTGATTTTGGCTGCGGCGACGCCATACTCACGGAGTTCCTCCACAGCAAGTCGAGCAAAGAAGTGGTGGGCGTTGACACTGTCGATACGAACCTGTCCCGCATCCCCGTGGTGATCTATGATGGTGAGCGCCTCCCCTTCGCAGACAAGCACTTCGATGCCGCCCTTGTGGCCTATGCGCTGCACCACTGCCAGAACGTGGGGGGCATACTCAATGAGCTGAAGAGAGTCACCAGAAAAAAGATAATCATTATCGAGGAGATTTACCGGAGCCGCTTCAGCCAGAAGCTTCTCCACTTTCATGATTACGGCAACAGGTTGCTTTCGTCCAAGATGGACATCCCCCTGAACTTCCACACGATGGACCGGTGGACGGAGCTCTTCAGGAACATGGATTTCCTGATACACAAGACCTTCAGGATTTACCAGTATCCTCTCTTCAACATCACCCACCAGGTCCTTTTTGAGCTTCACCTCGATGACGAGATCGCTGCCTAGAAACCCATAAGGCCGCAGCAGCGCGCGCAGATCGGGAAGACTCCCCCCGCCTCCTTGAGGGCTTTCCTGAATTTCTGGTACTTCTCGTTGTTAAAGATCTCCAGAAGGCTGTTATCCCTTATGTTTCCCACGATATAGTCGGGGTAGTCCCTGCAGGGCGATACGTCTCCGTTGGGCATGAGCTCGGTAATGAGCCAGGGCGTCACGCATTTGCCATACCCGAAGAAATTGCCGGGCTCTCTGTAATACTGGTCAATCTTGTCAATGGGCAGGTCGGGGATGAAAAGGTAAGGGAAGGGGTACCTGGTGCTCTTGATCTTTGCCACGCACTCCTTGAGAGCTTCCAGGTCGATCTTATGCACGTCCTGAACATAGCCGCGCCATGCCGTCGGCGTGCAGCCCAGGTACTTCCTGAGGACCTTGGTGTGGGCCTTTCCCACTTCCTCTGAGGTAAACCACGAATAGTATATGATCATGCAGTCTGCCTGGATCTCTTTCCCCATGGCCAGTATCTTGTCAAGGATATGGGCATTGTCCCGCGACACGGTGACAAGGACCATTATGTAAGGGAGGGTGCTGTTCCTCTTCTTTTTTTCTTTCTGCACTGCGTCGATGCCCCGCGCGAGAGTGTCAAAACAGTCCTTGGAGCCTCTTATCTCGTTGTGAATCTCCTTGGTGCCGTCAAGAGAGAGCATGAGGGCCTCCCACCTTGTCTTCACAATCTCCTCGGCGTACTCCTTAAGCTTGATCCCGTTGGTGACAAGGGAGATGACAAAGTCCTTCTCCTTCATGTAGCGCACCAGGGGAATGAGATCGGGGTAGAGAAAGGGCTCTCCGCCCCAGATATAGATAAGCGGCTTCAGATGTGCCACTTCATCGACCATCCGCTTGTAGGTCTCCAGGGGAACGACTTCCTTGAGCTCCGTGTTGGGCTTCGCAAGGTTATAGCCTTTTTCTCCCCACTGGCCGCACATCTTGCAGCGGAGATTGCACAGGTTGGTGATCTTGATGCTGATCTGCGTGAGGGGAAGACTTTTCCCGTCGAGGAAATTATAGTCAAACTTTACGGTGAGATGCTTCCTGATAAGGCCTTTTAACGTCCTTGTGAGAATATAGGGCGTCCTTGTGAGGCGCATGAGAAAATCAAGGGGCATGTAGCTGTGCTTTCTCTTGCTGGTCTTTTCTGCCTGAGGCTTCTTTGGAGCCTTCTCCTCCGCCGCGGCCTTCACGGGGGATTTCTCTGCAACCGCAGCCTTTCTCACCTTTGTGCCCTTCTGGGCTTTTGCTCCTTCCGCGGCTTTTCCCTGCACGGGGGTCCCGGCGGCCTTGATAGCCTTGCTTCCTTCAGCGGCTTTTCCCGCCTTTGCAGCTTTTGAGAGCCTGGCGGCCTTTGAATGCTTTGTCGTTTTCTTTGTGCTCATGGTATCCGTTCCTTTTTCTCTGAATGTCCCCACCACGTCCCCTTCTCACTACCCTGCCTCAATGCCGGCGCGGCAGGACTTTTCCTTTCTTCAACTCCCCTGCTCCTTCTTCCTCCCCTCGCCCAGGAACTCCACTTCCCTCACCGATCCGTCGCGGTTCATGGCGTAGCGGATATTCCGCCATATGAGATCCCCGGTGAGAAGTGATTTCACAAGGCTCAGGGCCCCCATAACCTCGCCGGGCAGGGTGAGAAGGCACCAGACGAGGTAACTCTGGTTATCACGATAATTGAATTTTATGAGGCCCAGGGAGCCCATCATCATCACGAGAAAAATGCCGAAGAGGGGAGCCCATTCCCTCAAGGGGGGAGCCCACAGAGAGGCTGTCAGCAGCAAGGCCGAGAGCACCATGAGACCCGCGGCGACAAAAGTGAAGAGAAATGCCGTGACCCAGAGGGGGCGGCAGTAGATCTTCAGAAACATGAGCTGCCTGGTGAACCACTCGAGGTCGCCGCTGAAAGTCTCCAGCACATTGGTGCTCGTGGCGATGCAGTGGGGCACAAAGACCCTTTTTACCCTGTTCTTGATTATTATCCGCGTGAGGCTTATGTCATCGACCACAGTGACGGACCAGGTCTTCCCCACCTCATAATGGTCGTATTCCTTTCTCCTTATAGCCATTGAGCCTCCCCAGACGCCCGATGACGATGACATGAGAGTGCAGATGTAGGCGCTCAGCATCGAGTGGATGGTCCCCCAGAAGGTGAAGCGGGGTGGCGTGAGCCAGCGGAATCCTGTGCTTATGGGGATGTCCGCGGCAGAGAGGGGGAGGACCAGGTCCCTTATCCATTGCCTGCCGGGCCTGATATCGGCATCGGCAAAAATAAATACCTCGCTTGAGCTGTCCCTCGCGATGGCCTGGAGCAGGTTGTGGTTCTTCTGGCAGCAGGTCCGGGCAAGGCCGGCGACGACGTGGGAGGTATGGGGATTCTTCGCCACCACGTTCCTGATGGGGACGACAGCGGCATCATCAACGCTTTCGGTGATGAAGGTGACGGTATAGTCGGAGTAATCCTGCATCACGATGGCCTCCAGGTAGCTCTCGAGGTTTTCCTCCATGCCCTTGCAGGGCACGAAGACCGCCACCTTGGGAGCATAGTCCTCCCGGAAGCGGGGTACCAGGAACTTCCGGTAAATGAAGAGACCGTAAAGAAGCCCCCGTGCGCAGAGCACCAGGTTCGAAAGAGCCACGAGGGCCAGGACTATGACTACTGCCTTATGCATGCCGGGAACGGTGTCTCCTTTGAGGTGAAAAAAGAATGTTCTCGCTTTTTTCTATTTCCCCTGCCTGCCCTGTGATTCTGGCAGCTCCGAAAAAGCAAGCCCTGTAGAGGGAGGGCAGGGGAATTCTCCCGGCCAGCAGAGTTTGTCTGTGCAGCCTGTCCAAGATAGTGACAAACTCAAATGCTGGCTGATGAGGAGAATGTCCCCTGCCCTCCTGCCTGCCCTGTTGTTTTTCATCAGGTGCAGTGTATTGGTCTCTCCTGCTCATTCCCTCATTACTTAGTGATCCGGATTGACCTCAATATGTTGTAAATGACTGGACGGTATTCATTAAAGGTTGAGCTGTCGCCGAAGAACATGAAGTCATACTGGAAGCTCCTGCCGTACAGTATTGCCTGCCAGTAATGACTGAGGCTCGAGACTTTGTCGATTCTCTTCTGAGCGAGGAATCCCCCCACCGCTCCCGGGGCCGTAAGGGAAGTCACAGAAGAGTAAGAGTTCGTCGATTGTTGATGAGTTTTGAAATCCTGCTCATACATATCTTTCACATTGAAGCCCTTCATCAAGGGAGTCACCTGCAGTCTTATGCTCCAGCTCCGGGAGCCTTTCATGGGGCCTTTCCATTCAACAATTCCGTAATCGGATGATCCCCGGGTGAAGTCATCGGGAACGGTAAAAGATATGCCGACCTGCGAGATGCTTACCGCTTCGGCGTAGGCAATGGGTGTGAGAATAAGAAGAATGGATAAGAGAATCAGGGATAATCTTGACATAACCATATTCCCGCCTCCTGTCTTTTGTGTACAATTCGAGAATCTGAACTGCTTTCCTTTTGGAAGCGGTATCTGAGAGGGGACACTCTTCTCCTGACTCACAGAAATTATGTCACGGGGAGCTCGCTTAAACAAAAGACAGTTTGTTTCCAGTCCGCAGCCCTCACTTACGTGCACTTTCTCCCGTGAGCAGGGCCCTTAACGACTGGGCGAGCCATATTCTCTCAGCAGGGTCAAGGAATCCCGTGACCTTCACCATTTCTTCCTCGCACTCTATGGAAATCACTTCATCAATAGCCCCGGTGCACCGCTCCTCCCTGATACCCTTCACCCTGGAGAGAGGGATGGACCGCTCGAAGAATCTCCTGCCGGCAAAGACTGTCTCAATGAAGATCGCATCTCCCGCCACAATGATCCTTTGATATGAAGCCATGGCGAATATGGAAGCTGCCCACAGCCCTGCCGATGCTGCCAGCAAGAGAGCGGTATAGAGAGCATTCACTCCCTCGAGGCATTTCCTGATACCGCCCTCCTGCCGGTATATCATGACCTGGATAAAAATAAAAAAGGCGGGCAGAAAAAATCCGCAGAGGACCCCCAGTCCTCTGAAGCCTTTGATTCCATTGCCCGGCAGCGTAAAGGTGGCCCTTCCCTTATCGCACTCATACCTGACGCGCGTGGAAGGCGGGGGCTCGATCTGCACATCGGCGGCCTCACAAGGAAGCGTCGCTTTCCTGCCCACGAGGGGAGCCCCTATCTCACCTGGCCCGGTAATCCATTCTCTCTCACCTCTCCGGTCCACCAGGGGCACCTCGATGTATTTCGCCATTTGCTCGGCACACCGCACCGCTTCAGGCTCCCTGTTGAAAACGAGGCGGAAAGGCTCCCGGGAGGGCACAGGGAGCTCAATATTCCAGCTGCGGATTATATGGGGCCCATGCTGAGTATATATGATCTCAATACTCTGGTTGAGCACCACCTCGTCTATCTCTGCAATATCGAGCTTCAAGGTTTTTCCCTGAGGCTTTTTCCCAAGCGCACGCTTTTCATTGCCTGTCGCTTCGATAAAAATACTCTTCTCGTGCCTGTTTATGGTAATCCTTATCCCGGAACAGAGCTGCACCAGCCTTATCAATGCTGCCACTACCAGGGGCACTGCGATGAGCGCTGAACAGCTGATATACTGCACCGGATCGTCAGGATTATGGGTAATGGGGCGGACCATGGTGAAAATGGCAGGCATCAGAGAGGTATGAAAAAAATACATGAAGAGCAGGAACAAGAGAAGCTCCCAGGCGATCCGCTCCCCTGTAAGGCTTCCCCTGGAGAGTTCCAGGCTATGGCGGCCGATTGGTCTGATCTGCAGGCGTGCCAAGGTTCCTCACCGTTTCCGGGAATGAGGTGAATGCCCGGGGAGACAGCTCCGAAGAGATTCACGCTGCCCCGGTACAGGGAGATTCGAGGGAAATGGGGGGAAGGCCTTCCGAGAGCCTCAGGGCCTTGCCCTGGCTCCCTTGTAATAGACCAGGAAAGGGGCCCCTCCTTCTGAGAGAATGTCCCTTAGAAAGACCTCCTCGGGGCCCTCGCCGCGGGGGATGGTGCAGGCCTCCAGGGCTTTTTCCAGTGACTGATGACAGGAACACATGGGATTTTGGCATCCTTGTCCATGGGGTGCCTGTTGCTCCCCATTGCATGCTCCCCCATACAGATGATCACTCCCCGACTGGTTTTCGAGGCCCGCACACAGGCGCGAATCTTTTTCAATTTTCATGGAGGCCTCGGAGACCATCATCTCTTCCACATCGCTGAAATACTTCCAGGGCGCATCAAAGCGCCTGTCCGTGAAGCAATGAGCTCCTCGTCGTCTTACAGAAGAGGCCACGAAGAATTGAGAGAAGGACCAGTGTACCAGGACCCGCTCCTTATGAAGACCTGCACCTCCGAAGAGAGGCTGTGAAACCTCTCGTCGGTGACGTAGCGGAACCCGGGGCACCGGGGAGGCAAAAAATATTTTTTGGGCTTTTCTGTCAGGCTCGTGGGTATTCCCCCGGCTTCCTGCAGAACAAGAATCGAGAGGCAAGGGGAAATCTCCCGTTATTTGATGCGGGAAGGCCATATCCTGATGAACTCTTCGGCCGTGACGACCTTAATCCTGCTCTTCTTGTAGTGCCCGATGTTTCGGGTGATGAAATAATCAATGTCTTCGGCCAGGGCTGAGTGATACTGGATGGCGTCTTCAAAGTCGGGAAAGTCGGATATCAACGAGAGGTCTATCGTTTTTTCATCTACCGGGAGGAGGGACACAAGGGCTTTCAGCTTCTGGAGCGATATTATTGCTTCACTGGAGCCTTTGAGCTTCCTCAGGAAATAGAAGAGATGAGAGATGGAAAGGGTGGATACGAAGGCTTTGACCTCTCTTCTCTCGACTATGGAGAAGAGGCTCGCAGAGGCATGATAAAAGGGTTCTCTTGCGCTCAGAAGGTCAAAGATGATGTCCGTGTCGATGAACAGTTTCTTCACTTATACTTCTCCTCGAGGTATTCCCTGTATTCTTTCCTGCAGTCGAAATTATCTTCCAGCTGAATGATGCCGGAGAGCTCTCTCACGAGGGGTGTATAGTGCCTCGGGGGGCCTTCAGGCTCTTCCGTGAGGCTGAGGAAGAACTGTTCAACCATCCTTGACAGGCTTATATGGTTGCGCCTGGCGAAATCCTTGGCATCTTTGATCGCCTCTTTATTGAGTTTCAGAGTCAGTTTGCTATCCATGTTGGCACATCCTTTCTACGTATTTATTATATGAAATAATACGTATTCATGTCAAGTCTTCGGATGAATGTTCAAGGCAGGACCTGTGGATATTCCCCGGCTTCCAGCAGGACCTGTCACTTTTCATCAGTTGAAGCGAATTTCCCCTTCGGAATTCATTTCGCTTTCAAGTATCATGAAAAGAGGCCTTGATGAATATGAGGGCGGCGCTCTATAAGACCGGAATCACCAACCAGGATCAGGCGCTCCGCCAGGGTGTCGGAAAGGCAGGAAGGGCCCCTCATCGTAAACCACGGGGGAGATTCTCCAAATTCTTCACAGATTTTTTTCCTGGTTAACGTATTTTTTACAAAGTTTCCTTTCCGGGAAGACCATCCTGCGTGATAGACGAGGTGGGAAGGAAAACTCAAGGCAGGGTGGTGAGGGCATGCAGATCGGTGCACAGACGCTCCAGGTGATCCAGAGCCTCGGCCTCACGGGCTGAACCAGAACAAGCACTACTACGAGTCCTTTGAAAACGGCGAGATCCAGGGGCTCTGGAGAAATTACCTCGACAGGATCAAGGAGAACCCCGATGCCCAGTGGGAGCAGTACGCGGACCGCAGCATCTTCGGCCCCCATGAATAACTCGCTGAGGGCATTGCCCACTATCAGTACAACGATCTCACGAAGAAAGAGCTCCTCGAGAAGGATCCCGAGCTTTACCGGGAGGTCGAGAAGGTCCTCAATGACGCGAAAAACCAGTCACTGCCCGACGAGCAGAAGAAGTCGCCCCTGGCGAACATTGCCGAGGGTATCGGCGACTTCGTGGGCGGTATCGCGAAGGCCATCGGCGGGGTGATCAAGGGGCTCGGCGATGCCATCGGGGGGCTGTTCAGCGGGCTCTTCGGGAACAAGGCCTGAGGCGAGAAGCGCTCAAGAGCTGTATGAATGGTATACTAAAAATGATCCATGGGCCGGAGTGTCGGCAGTCAAAAAGTGATCCACCCTGACCACCCCTGAAAAGGTGAAGAGGGCGTAGTTCGCCGGCAGAGTGCAGGGATCCCCGCTTCAGGTCTTCCGCCTGCTCCTGTAGCGCTCTATTGCCTTCCTCACGATGCCCGTCGCCTCGACGGGGCCCTGGAAGGACTCCACCGTGGTCTTCTTGGACTCAAGCGCCTTGTAGTCCTCGAAGAACCTCCTTATCTCCCTGAGTTTGTGCCCGGGGAGCTGCGAGATATCCTTATAGTGGGCATACTCCGGATCGTTGACATGGACCGCGATGATTTTATCATCGGCCTTGCCCCCGTCTATCATGTGCATTGAGCCGATAGCCTTCGCTTCGACGATAGTGAGGGGATATACGGGCTCCTGGCCCAGCACCAGCACATCAAGAGGATCGCCGTCATCGCACAGAGTCCTTGGAATGAAGCCGTAGTTCGCGGGGAAGACGACTGAAGAGTAGAGGACCCTGTCAACGCGCAGCAGTCCCGTCTTTTCGTCCACTTCGTACTTGTTCTTGGAGCCCTTGGGAATCTCTATGATCACGTTGAAAACATCGGGGCTTCTGTCACCGGGGTCCACATCATGGAGCGGATTTACCGCTGCCTCTCCTTCAGCGGGCCAGACAATCGACAATACTATGATCACCGCCGTGATAAGAACAGTGGCAGCCGGAAGCAGAGGGAGTACTTTGCGCCTTCTTATCCGGCATTTTTTTTCTTTCATGGGAGTCATCCTTCCCGGGTAACCGCATTGCCACGGGGGGACTTCTCCAGATTGCCAGGCGGATCCTTTCCATCCCGAATGGTGCCGGCACTGAAGCCGATATATACCGGGCTGACTTTCCCGCTCACATCGGCGCCCCTCGAGAGGAGCAGCCCGACAATTCGCACGGCTCCTTTCCAGACTGTGTGGTACAGGGGAGTGATTCCATCCTCATTTCCTGAGGAAAAGGAGACAGAGCGATTGATGGAGAACCAGAATATGCTGCTACCCCTATTCCCTATTACTGATATGGACAGCCGCAGGGACATCATCGATTTGCTGCAGGAGCCAAGGTGACTCATGACGGATTGAAATCGGCACACCGCCTCAAAGGACTGCCGGACGCACTTCTGTGTGCCTTTTTGATCGTTGTCCTCATTACAAGCTCCGCAGACGCCGAGGACATTACCGACCGCAAGGTGGCGAAAACGGCCCTGCAGGACCGTGAAGGATGGAACGGTCATTTATGCCGACGTGGTGACAGCCACCGCCATGATCAAAAAAGAATGTGCCATATAGGGATGTTCAGGGACATGACGGAGAGAAGAAGAGTGGAAGCGCTTCTGAGAGAGGCTCTCAATGAAAAAGAGGTGCTGCTGGATGAAAAAAAGGCCGGCGACATCATCTCTCTTTTGAAAGTGAGATCTGAAGATGCGAAGCTTGAAATATCGCCGTGAGGTCCCGCAGCCGTATCAGGAGGGCATCATGCACCATTTGATGATTGTGCTGCTCCTTTTCCTGCTCTCGATTCCGGCTGGGGCAGCCGATCTGCCTGCGCCTCCCTTCAGGAAATCGTGGGCCTACGAAGTGGAGAAGGAGCTTGGCGAGCAGCCCGGGTACTTTGCGCTCAGCAAAGGAACATTGTGCTTTACTGCACACCGCTCCTTTGGTGCCATTGATTTTTCTTCCGGAAAGATCCTCTGGAAAAAATCCCTCAAGAGCCAGGCCGTGCTGGCTGCGGACTGCGAAGATGACAGATTTTATGTGGCGCTCGGGAAAAAGGCTTCTTTTTCCAATGAGCATCAGTCAGGGAAAGAGCAGATCATCGCCTTTGATCCCCGCTCCGGGAAAGAGTTATTGGACATTCCGCTTGACAGGATTGACTGTAAGCCCGCCATAGAGGCCCATATATTGTATTGCGTCTTTGCTGATAATACGATGAAAGCGATTGATCTGAACACGCAGAGGACACTCTGGACAACAACGGTTAAGGATTTCGATAAAAGAGAGAAGAATCGATACTTCAGAAATGAAAAAAGCCTCAAGGCAGAAAAGGCACATCTCTTCATCAAAGATGAATACAGGCTGTTATGCGCAGACTGCCGTACAGGCACTATTCAATGGAAGTATGATATCAAAGATTTCTATTGGCACTATTCAACGGATGAGAAGGGAGCGCATGTCTATCTCGCTCTCGGGGAAGAGGTGAGATCGCTCAATGGGCGGGATGGAAAGCTGGAATGGGCTGTCTCGATTGATAGTGCTGTTGGTGGATCCCCAGTTCCTTGTGGAGGCCTTGTAATTCTTGCAGGCCGTGATTTCACGCTCTATGCACTGAAGGCCGACAATGGGAAAATCAAATGGACCTATGAGCTTTCAAAGGAAGCAGGTCCGAATATTTCGGAGCTATTTGTCGAAAATGATACCGTTATTGCGGCAGTTAACAGCAAAATGCTCGCCCTTACCCTGTCAGGTGAGAAGCTCTGGGAGTTTGACACTGAAGTCTATCATCTCTGGGTCATTATGTTTGTGGATGATGGATTCCTCTTCTCATCGGGCCACGAAATCCTGCGATATACTATGGGCACACCGCCTGAAATCCCCTCCACTGCAAAGGAAAGACGAATCCTTGCCGAAGAGCTCGTATCCCGTTTTGACAGTCTGGGAAAAGATGAGAAGTGCTTCCTGGGCAAACTGGGTGATGAAGGCTTCGAGGCCCTTCTGCCATCGGTAAAAGAGCGATTGCAGGCATTCGACAGGACACCTCCGAAAAAGACGGCGTCTTGGAGAGATTATTACCGGAATGTCGATGACAGAAGCGAAGAATACCTTAGGTTTGAACGTGCCCTTGGTGTGCTTCAAAACACCATGAGCAGCGCGCATACGCCCGAGCTCTTTTCCTTTTTGTCGCTGGCACGGAAGGATACCGCAAAGTACGCGATATTGAAAGTCATCTCCACAAAGGGAGATGAGAAACTGACGATCCCGTTCTTCCTTGATGTGCTGAGGGCGGGCAGCAAAAAGGACAAAAAAACCTTCGATTATCTTTATACCACAGCTCTTTATGCCGTTGCCGATTCAAAGTCTCAGGCCGCCGTTGATTACTTCATTGAGGAGCTTGCCAACCCTCAATCTCCTATTCGGCACACCGCATATTTGAGCCTGGGGAGCACAGGGGGCGAGCGGGGAGCGCGGGCAATACTCGCCGCCAGAGACACCTCCCTCACGATTCCAACAATCGAGAGCTATGCAAAGTTCTATGAACTTGGTCCGGAGGTCAGCAGGACCGAAACCAATATTTTTGACGACCGATTGGCCCAGGTGAGAAAAGATCGCAATGGGACAAAGTGGGGGCTTGCGCAGTCATATGTTCTCGGCTCCCTGCAGGATGCCTGGATTTTGAAATTCGACGGCAAGGAGTGGAAGGAGCCGCTCTTCACCGGGAAGACAATCAGAGAGCTTGATATGGAAAAAAGCGATTGGATTTCCACGCTGGCTCTCAACGGCGACATGAGAAAAGACAGCGACGGCGACGGATGGACCGATGAAGTGGAGAAGCGCCTGGGCACCGATCCGCTCAATAAGGACACCGACGGGGACGGTCTCATTGACAGTGCCGATAAAAATCCCCTCGCTGCGCCGCGTGCTTTGAGCGAAACGGAAAAGGTGCTGAGAGCCGCCTTTGAGGGCAGGTTCTGCTTCTCATCAGGTAAAGGATTCAGGGTTCCCTGCCTGGTGAAGCTCCCCGAAGGCATTGAGCCGCTCGAATTCATCGGGTACGACTGGATCATAATCCCGGAAAAGAAGGGAGAGAAGAGCCCTCTCGAAAAGGCCAGGGCTGTCGTTGATCGCCTGGGAGTTTTGGTGGTGAGCTTTGCCATGCCCCCCAGTGATTTTGATGAAAATATCGTGCGTGAAAATAAAGAAGGCAGGTTCATTCTCTGGAACAAGGACAGAACTGAGGCGAAGCTTCTTTTCTCAACACATTATGGCGATCTCAACGCCTCGGAAACTGAGATCCATCTTAAAAAATTCGGCGACGACTGGATCGTGGTAAAAATGCGGGTTATCAGGGTTTCTTGATGCGGAGCCCCATCCCGGCAACCTGCCAGGAGCCTGATGCCACATTCCAGGCTCAAATTCCCATTATTTTCCTTTTCTGCTATAATGATATCGTAACGGAGATTACCGCAGACAATATTATCGCCCACCCTGAGATAATACTTTCAGCCATCACTTTGCAGAACCGGGATCCGGATATCCAATCGGTAAAATCACACCGGGCCGGCGGATTCCTGATGTTGCTCCGAGAAACCAGGCAGCATGAGAGCTCAGAAAGTCCATATTGACAGGACAGTTATGAAGAAAAGCCTTCCTTGGCTCATTTTACTATTGATTCTATCCCCCACTCTCTGCCTGTGCGCCCCTTCTCTGGAAGAAGGGCTCTGGAGAAAAGCCTGTGAATATTACAGCGCCTCGGTGACTCTTGAAAAAACAAGCTACAGGGCCGCTTTAGAATCATATGAGAAAGCTCTCACCGCACTTGAAGAAATCGTGACCTCCTTCCCCGACTCCCCCACTGCCAGGCAGCTCCAGAGCGGGGAGAGAAAGCTGGGAAAGCTCACCTATCAAGAATTCAGGAGCTCACTGCTTCCAAGGGCACGACTGAGAGCGGAAGCGGAAGAAGACCCTGTCGCCTGTGCCATATTGATATGGGAAAAGACCAAAAGAAATGAGTTTTATGGCGCAATTCTCGCTTCAGAGGCTTATGCGAAGAGAGGGCAGCCTGACAAGGCCATTGCCTACGCAGAAACAGAAGCCAACGTGTATTTAAGAGAAGATGCCTTTGTAGGGGTGACCAGGGCATGCGCTGAAAAAGGTGATATTGAGGGAGCAAGGCGCGCCCTGAAGAAATTGAAAGAGCTGGAAAAAGCTGACGAGACAGGCGGATATGTTTATAAGCTCATCAGGGCCGCGGTCTGGCTTGACTCTGCACTGGTGAGGGCTGGAAGAGTCACTGAGGTGTCCTCAGTGCTGTCCCAGGCTGTCGCACAGGGAAATGACTGCTCTGAGGTTTATGAAGTGGCGGCAGAAGCTTACCTTGAAGCCGGCATCTATGAAAAGGCCTTTGAATGCGCTCTTAAGATTCCCGATCCCGAGACTCGCTCGGAAACACTCAGTGAGCTTTCCCGCCAAATGATCAAGGTGAGCGATTCAGAGATGGCACTCAGGTATGCTGGGCTGATCAGCGAGCCAAGAAACAGGGCAGATGCATATGCCTCCCTGGTGGAATTCTATCTTGCAAGAGAGGAAGATGTGCGGCTTCCCCTCGATGAGGCAATGAAGAGTGCACAGATGATCAAGGATCCCTATGAACGAATAGATAGACTGAGTGAGATTTCAAAAAGTCTCGCGAAAGCGGGCCATAAAGAGCAGGCGCTTGAAGTGCTCGAATATGAAAAACAAGCAGTTTCGGCGATGAATAAGGGCAAAAAGAGACTCATTCCACTTGTGTATTACCTGCTTCCCGGGTATATGCTTCTCAATCGCAAGGACCTGGCTTGCTCAGCCTTGATGGAGCACTTGAATGGAAAATATGCCTTGCCTGATGAGAAAGACCGCACAAGGGTGGCTGCTCGTGGTTTTGCCATCATAGGCGATTATAAAAAAGCCTGCCGTTATGCGGGGAATGATGAGCAGCTCATGACTGATGTAGCTGAAAGTGCCGCCAAAGCCGGATGCTTTGAAAATGCTCTCAAAATTGCAGGGATGATCAATGATGAGCAATACAGGCACAGCGCAGAAACAACTCTTTATGCCATTCAAGCCCATCATTACAGAAAGCTGGGGAATACCGGAAAGTCACAGGAGGCGCTCAGGAAAACACTGGCGGCTGCCCGTTCCATAGAAAAAAGCTGGCTTCTCGATTCCACTATGAATGGACTCGCATACTGTTTTGAGCAAAAGGGCGATATCGAGGAGTGGAAAGTGATAGTGGAGAAGATATCGTGGTATAATCAACGCTCTAATCTGCAATATTGGATCGTCCGGCATTATATGGAGTCTGGTGAAGTTGAAAAAGCCCATCAGACAGCGGTAGGGATACAAGGGGGATTGCTTTCGACGCTCATAAGATCACAGGCATTTGTAGAAACCTCGATTGGATATGCAAAAAGAGGTGATTGGGAGCTCGCTCTCGAGGTGGCGGGGGAAATAGATGATGACTGGAGCAGGGTGGTCGCTCTCTGCACCATTGCACCATACTGCAGGGAACCTCTTACCGAGAGGGCGAAAAACGCCCTTCACCGGATTATTGAAAAGCTGGAGCAGTGAAGAGCGAGGCTTATCAATAGTAAGGTCTTGAATCTGTGTGTCAGTCGGCGAGCGAATCAGAAAGCCCCTGCAGGCTCACCTGCTTGCTGCATAAAGTACAGGCTGATGAAGATAGGGCGAGATGCTTACGATATCTTGTCTATGCTTTTCCACGACCCATTTGCTCCTTTTCTTTACCATAAAGAAAACTCCCCAATCACTCGCCAGACCATCTTTATGATAGCCTCCATCAACTTCTGCCCTAGAGGTGCTGATGAACCTTATAGAAGATATATAGAAGACGATCCCCTTTTCCCCAGTCTCTTTGTCAAATTGCTGGCAAGGCATCTCTTTCTGACACGATGATTTTGATACTTTTTTCACCGGCGGTATGTTTCCCTGAAAGCGTTTCATAATGTCATCTCTTGGATCTTTGCCATAGAGAGAAAGAAAAAAGACCTTTACTTCTTTCCAAGAGGAAAATCCCTTTATCTGGGAGCGGAAGACGGCCTCAATTATATCGTCTATATCTTTCTGCCTCGATGGGGAAGCTGCGCCGGGCATGGGAAAAGCGACCGTGAAGAAAAGACAGAGCACTATTGACAGAAAAGCCTTATTCATAGGTCCCCTTACTATTGTATCATACAGAGATAATGATTATAACAGAGGCTCCCCTCCTGTCAAGCCGGGGTCTTATCAATTGGAGTGGAAGCTGTTGAGTGCCTGGAGGTAAAGTCCTCTCTCCTGTTGAACCCAAATACCAAAAGGCCTCCGGTGGGGGAAGTCTCATGAGATCGATCCGCCTGCTTCCCATTGCGGTCATATTGATTCTATCGGCTTGCATCGCATTGTACGGCGCCGATGATGAAAAGGCCCTCTTTGACAAGGGCATGTCTTATATCGATGAAGCACTCTATCACAAAGCCATCGAATCCTTCAAGAAGCTTCTGAATGACTATCCCGAGGGATATTACCGTGAGGCGGCACTACAGGAGCTCGGGCTCTGCCATATGAAACTCAACGAGAAAGACGAGGCCCTCACCTATTTCGAAGATCTTGAGGAGAGTGCTTCAAGCCCGCTCTGGAAGGCACGGGCTCACTGGCGACTGGCGGAGCTCTTCCAGCGCTATCGCCAGAAAGCGGGTCATGTGGCGGAAGAATATGAAAAAGCCGAGGCCCTCCTTGCCGGTATTCCCGGAGCCAAGGAAGAGCGCTGCGCCCTTCTGCTTGCCATGGCCTCCATTTATACCGGAAGTCCGAAATTCTCTGACGTATCGGATTTTTATGCCGGAAAACCGGAATCGCTCGCCAAGGCCGAATCAATTCTGCAGAAAATTTTTGCTCTAGATCCGTCCAGCACTATGCGCTGTAAAGCCCTGCTTGAATTGGGAGAGCTTATGGGCAAAAAGAGAGACTATGATAAGGCTGAAAAATACTTCAAAGAGATTCTCACCCTTTCAGAAGACTCAGAGGAAACAGGAGATGCCCTTTACAGGCTGGCAAGAATCGAAGAGATACGGAAGCATTATAATGACGCCTTATCGTGGTACCGGCGCCTTCTCAGGAGCTTTCCCGGATCCAAGCCTGCAGAATCCTCCATAAAAAGAATCACGGCCCCATATGTATACCTCAAGGGGCTTCCCCCTTTTCTTGCCGGGGAGAAGCCTAAAATCCTTCTCACGACGAGAAACATCGACAATGTCAGTTTCCGCGCCTACGAGGTCGATATGATAGACCTTTTCAGGGATGTCCGCTGGAAGAATAAAGATATAGCCTTTGACCTGCCTGAAAACTGCCTGAGAGCTTCCTGGGAGCTGGCCATACCGGGAAAAGATGATCATATTGAAATTCAGAAGGAATACGACGTGCCCCTTAATGAACGAGGAGCCTATATCATCGAGGCACGGGCCGGAAGCTCCGTCGTGCGCACTCTCACCATCATCTCCTCCCTTTGTGTCCTCCAAAGCGGGCGCTATCTTTTTGCTGCAGACAGAAAGACGGGAGAGCCTCTCCGTGGAGTCGAGCTTTTTGCAGAAAACAGCACCTCTTATCACAGTGACAAAAGGGAGGGAAAGCAATGCGCCGTAATCATCCCGCTCGGCCATACCGACGGAAGAGGCCTCTTCTATTGGAAAGATGAGAGCCTGCCGGATGATGTTTATTCACTTTTTGCCCGCCATGGAAAAGATTTCACCGTCATTCCCATGGTCTCTCCTCCCCATCCTCTCATTCCAGAGTTTAATGATCCACACCGGATTTACCTCTATACCGACAGGCCGCTCTATCGCCCGGGACAGGTGGTGCATTTCAAGGGAATCGTGAGAAAGGAGGTACATGGATCGTATGAGAACCTCCCTGGAGCCCCGGTGACACTCTATGCCGAGGACCAGGAGAGAAAAAAGATCTTCTCTGCCCGCGACATAATCACCACCCGCTTCGGCACATTCAGCGGTGAGTTCACCTTGGACAAAAGCACTCCCCCGGGTTCCTATACCCTCTATGCACAGGCCATCTGCAGGAGGGGCTTTGCCCGGTTCTCCGTGGAAGAATACCGGAAGCCCGATTTCAAAGTCGCCCTCACCTCTCCTGAGCCATGGTATTTTTCGGGAGATACGGTAAATATCAAGCTCAAGGCAGAGTATTATTCTGGCGGTGGAGTGCCGGGAGCTTCGATCCGCCTCTCTGCATCAGGTTACCCTTACAGGTACCGATTCGCTCAAGGAGAATACTCCCATGAGCCGGTCCGTCATTATTACTATGGTGAAGAGACAAATCAAAAAATAATCTCATTGTATGCTGCCGAAGCCTCTACCGATGGAGCAGGCCATGCCTCATTCACCGTCTCACTCCCTAAGGACTCCAAAGATATGCTGGTGAGAGTGGAGGCTAATGTGACCGATAGAGGCAGGCGCGAGGTGGCAAAGACGCTCTGGCTTAAAGCAGTTCGCTCAGACTGCTATCTTGACGTGAATACCTCAGCACACTTTGTGACTCCCGGCGATCCGCTCACGGTGCATATTCGTGCGGAAAACCCGCTCGGCAGGCCCCTGTCCAAATCAGTACAGGTGAAAGGATACCGCATAGAGGCGCACAGCACCATTGTGAATGGCAGAGAAGATAAGAAGGAGCTTCTCAAGGAGGAGCTGTTCTCAAGAGAGCTCGCCACCGGGAGCACAGGCCTTGCTTCATTCACCTTCAAGCCTGCGGTAGAGGGAATGATAAAGATCTTCGCCGTAGCAAGTGACATGCATAACCGGGAAGTCTCAGACAGCACTTACCTTACCGTCTCTCAAGCGGCGGGTGACAGCACCTGGAAGCCCGGGGGGCTCAGTATCATCACCGATAAATCATCATATCACCCCGGCGAGACTGCAAAAATGCTCATCACTGCCGATCAGGAGGGGAGCAATGGCCTTTTAACCATCGAGGCGGATGAAGAGACGGTTGAGCCTCTCCATTTCAATGGGAAATTGCACATGATTGAGCTTCCGATCAGGAAGGAATACGCGCCCCAGGTTATAGTGAAGGCGGCCATCGTGAAGGATGACAGATTGAGCTCCGATGCCGTATCATTCCAGGTTGTGCCCGAGCATACCAGGCTTTCACTGACACTCGAGCCGGACCGGAATGTCTATGCTCCCCGTGAGAAGGGAATTCTAAAAATCAAGGCGCGTGATGATGAAGATAAGCCTGTAAAAGCAGAGCTTTCACTTGCCGTCGTCGATAAAGCCCTTTTTGCCCTCACTGAAAGAACCGCCATCGATCCGTGGCGTTTCTTTTATGACCGTGAGGAGCACACCGCGTATTCCTGGGTAGCCTCATCCTACGATGTCTGGCATTCCTTCAGCTCATGCGGTTTCAGCAAAGATTTTTTCCTGCTCGACTTCGGAGACAAGGTGTGCTGTCCGCCGCAGCCTCCACCCGATATGGGCTCGGCACGGATCACAGGTGAAAGCACATTTCTCAATGCTCAGATCCGCCGGGATTTCCCAGATACAGCCTTCTGGAGGGCACACATCACTTCCGGCGCCGGGGGAGCGGCAGAGATCACCATTCCCTTTCCCGATTCGCTCACAAGCTGGCAGCTCTCGGCGGTGGGCGTCACTGAAGACACGAAAGTCGGCACCGCTGAGATTACCGTCGTCACCGGGAAAAAATTCAATTCTCGCATCGCTGCGCCACGCTTTTTGACACAGCATGACCGTGCGCTCATCTCGGGGATTATCCATAACGGGAGAAAGGAGACACTCGAGGTGAAAGCCCGGCTTGATGTACAAGGTCTTTCCCTCGAAGAGCCGGCTGAAAAGAGCCTGACCCTGCCACCCGGCAGGGAAGCGCGACTGGACTGGAAGGTACGGGCCGACCATCCGGGCAAGGCGACGGTGACTCTCCGGGCGCTCACCAGGAAAGAATCAGACGCGATGGAGATTTCCTTGCCAGTGATACCCCATGGATTCGAGCATACAATTCATGTGGGTGCCCAGGTCGAGGGGAGAAAAGATCTATGCTTCCAGATTCCTGAAAAACGTAACGTCGAGACGACGCACCTGGATCTTATCCTTTCTCCTTCACTCGCCTCGGTACTGATGGACTCGCTCGATTATCTGGAACATTTCCCCTATGGCTGTGCAGAGCAGACGCTGAACCGCTTTCTCCCCGCGGTAGAGACAGCCGGGGCACTGAAAGCATCCGGCCTGAGCCCGGGGAATCTGGAGAAGCGTCTTCCTCTTATGGTCTCCGGAGGCCTTATCAAGCTCTATGACTTCCAGCATGGTGACGGAGGCTGGGGATGGTGGTATCAGAAACAATCCAGCGCCACCATGACCGCATATGTGCTCAATGGCCTGGAAATGGCAAAGAAGGCGGGATTCCGTGTCGATGAAGATCGCCTTGCAGGAGCCTATGATTTCCTGAGAAGAGAGTATGGAAAGGGAGTATGGAAAAACGGCCGGCCTTTCATTCTGTTCGTCCTTTCCCGGAAGCCGGTGAATACCCCGGGCCTGAAGAAAGAGGCGCAGGCTCTCCTCGATGATCGCCGGAACCTCTCTGACCAGGGCATCGCGTATCTGCTGAGAGCTCTTCACCGCCTTGGGGAAAAGGAAAAGGCCGCCACGCTTCTCAAGTATCTTGAGGACAGGGTCGGGCACGAGGGCGATATGGCTTTCTTCGGCAGCGGATCAGTGAGTGAATGCTCCAAGGTCGAGACGACGGCAGATGTCCTGCAGACATTTGAAGAAGTCAGGCCCGATCATCCCCTCATTCCAGGGATGGCTCTCTATCTGGTGCTCTCCCGCACCGGAAGCCACTGGGAATCCACGAAATCCTCAGCAGCCGCCGTCAATGCCCTTACCGTCAGGCTCGCGAAAAGCCTGGAGCAGAAGGAGGAGCTCCCTGTCAGTGTTGCACTGAACGGCTCCAGTGTATTTGAAGCCAAGGTGTCAAGGAGCACCATGCTTGACTTCCCGGGCACCATGACCATTCCTTCCCGGAAGCTGAAGACCGGCGAGAATACTCTGACCATACAGTCAGGCTGCAAGGAGCCTCTCTTCTGCTCAGCATCCCTTCATTACTGCTCTCAGGAGGAGAATATCCCGGCACAGGGCGACCTCCTCAGAATTTCCAGGGAATACCTGCCGACGCAGCACCCTGAGAGAAGGACGCCCCCGCTCTCCTCCATCAAATCCGGGGAAGAATTCTCAGTGCGACTCACTATTGATGCAAAAAACGACTTCGAATATCTGGTCCTGGAGGATCCAAGGCCCGCCGGATGCGAGGTGTCAGAAGGATCCGTCTGGGAAAGGAATCAGTGTTTCAGCAATTGCGAGATCAGGGATGAAAAAACTGTCTTCTTCTTCACAGAGCTTGAACGGGGAAAGCATATCCTGGAATACAGGATCCGTGCGGAAGTTCCCGGTGACTACCACGTAATGCCGGCATCAGTATCGCCTATGTACAATCCCGAATTCAAGGGGACAAGCGCTGAATCGCGTATAAAGATAGCACAGTGATAAGGCTCTACTGGAAGAAGCCTTTTAATGCCCGTCTTGTAAGGAGGAGACCGACTTTGAATAATGAAGAGGCATCTGAGGGGAGCCGCCTCATTGAGCGGCCATCACAGTCAAAGCCTCAGCGTGGGGGAGGGGGTCCGCCCAAGGCGCCGCCCGGCGCTCCGCCCGATGTGCCGGGAAGTGGTGGCTCACACCGCTGGGGCTGGACTGAATCTTCCAGCGGACCCTATGTGATTGTGCGGGGAGAGCTCGGCAGGTTAAAGATGCCATTGCAGGAAGCCCGCAGGCTGAAAATCAACGACATTCTTACCTTGGACAGGGATGAGGGTGATCCCGCTGTCATTTCAATCAACGGAAAAGAGGTGGGGAAAGGGAATATTGAATCAATCGGCCATCAGACCGCCATACAGATATTTGAAACCATCCCCGGGAGAAAGCTGATATCCGTAATTTTGCCGCGGAAAGAAAGCCTGACAGGAAAATACAGGTGATATCGAGTGAGACGTCTGAAGGCCTCAAGCGGACATTGTGCCATTAAAAATGGAACAATGGCACAAATGCGGCGGCCATTATCAAAGAAAGCAAAAGGAGCGTGGAACATTGGACGAACAGTACCAAAATGACTGCCGTGCTCAGAAAGGTATTACTCATCAGGCGGCGGTAGAAGATGGCCAGGATAATGGTAATAACCATGATAATCAGGAAGTATTTAAAAGGGCTCCCTATAAGAAAAAATGCAAGACGAGTAACCAGAGGGCTGGAAATATTGTATTTTCCTATATAGCGGGCCAAGATTGCGATGGAGATATGAAAGAAAGTTAAAGAAATCAAGAACATTGAATAGCCTGCAATAATAAGACGCAGACTCCATTTCTCATTGAAAAGAGCATGCTGACGGCATTGCAGCATCGTGTCTTTCTCTTTTAAGCATTCATTGCGCTCTTCCGCCAGAATGACCAACTCCTTCATCAAAAGGCTCTTAACACAGGCGACAAGGACAGATGAAGCAGGACAGAATCAGTGAGAAAATTATCATTATTAATGATTGGGAAGCAAAAAGAAGGATAAGAAGCGTATTCAGAAGAGTTTCTTTCGAGAGCCACAATCTGTACCAAAAAAATATCGCGATTCCCAGCAAGGTCAAAAACAATAGCATCACAACACCCCGAAAACAAATATAATATTCGTATTCATCATGGAAAAAATATCTCAAATCTTTTAAAAATTCTGAAGAATTATCGCTCACAAAGAAGAAAAATGCCAATTTGGATATGACGGGCAGCTTCACATTGCCTTCACTCATCATCAAATGGTGATAATTATGTTCAACCACATCGAAGGCCTCATGGAGGAAACAGTAAGAGAGCACAATCATGATATATCCGAGAAGAATAAGGAGCGCCTTATGCTTTCTCTTGAGAGTCACTCTATACAGTCCCTTTCACTGTGAAAACAGAAACCCGGCCTGGCCTGCCCATCAAAATCTATTACTGCCTGCACGACAAAGAAAAATATATTCCAGAAAGGTATCAATAAGAGAATATGACTCTACCGCAGGTCTTTCCACCCCCCGGTCGATTTCCCAACTTCTATTATACAGTTTTTCCTCAGGTCTCACAAGCACAGCGTCAAGCATAACCGGCATAGCTTCATCAGCAGAAATGTGGCAGTAGCTTTAATCCTGACGATATGCCAGCAACGCTCCCATGAAACATCACTGCACAATACTGCCCCGTCCCACCTATCCATACCACAAGAATCCCAGTCAAAATTACTGGTAA
>JAVHLM010000014.1:97725-165214 GCA_031082125.1 Candidatus Eremiobacterota bacterium | reverse complement strand
TCAATTCCTTTGAGTTTCAACCTTGCGGCCGTACTCCCCAGGCGGGGCACTTATTGTGTTAACTGCGGCACAGAAGGGATTAATACCTCCTACACCTAGTGCCCATCGTTTACGGCCAGGACTACCGGGGTATCTAATCCCGTTCGCTCCCCTGGCTTTCGCTCCTCAGTGTCAGAATCAGGCCAGAAAGCCGCCTTCGCCACTGGTGTTCCTCCCGATCTCTACGCATTTCACCGCTACACCGGGAATTCCGCTTTCCTCTCCTGTCCTCAAGAATTGCAGTATCAATGATGAGTCTCCAGTTGAGCCGGAGCATTTCCTCTTTGACTTACAATCCCACCTACGAGCTCTTTACGCCCAGTAATTCCGGACAACGCTTGCCCCCTACGTCTTACCGCGGCTGCTGGCACGTAGTTAGCCGAGGCTTCCTTTGGGGGTACCGTCCCTACTCGTCCCCCCTGACAGGGCTTTACAACCCGAAGGCCTTCATCACCCACGCGGCGTCGCTGCGTCAGACTTTCGTCCATTGCGCAAAATTCCTCACTGCTGCCTCCCGTAGGAGTCTGGGCCGTGTCTCAGTCCCAGTGTGACCGACCATCCTCTCAGACCGGTTACCCATCGCAGCCTTGGTGAGCAGTTACCTCACCAACTAGCTAATAGGACGCAGGCCGCTCCCTCCGCGCCGGAGCTTTACTCGTTATGGGATGCCCCATGACGAGACTATTCCGTATTAGCAACCCTTTCGGATTGTTATTCGCAGCAGAAGGGCACGTTACCTACGTGTTACTCACCCGTTCGCCGCTAAGTTACAATAATATTGCTACCACTGTAACTCCGCACGACTTGCATGTGTTAGGCACGCCGCCAGCGTTAGTCCTGAGCCAGGATCAAACTCTCCGTAAAATTCATCACTCTTTTCGAGTTTGAACCCGCACATCTTGTTTCCTGCTATTTAGTTTTCAAAGATCACGCTCCTTAGATTGCCCATTTCATCGAGGAAATGTGTTCTTTCTTCAGGAGCATTATGTAGTATAGCACACCCCTTTGGGGCTGTCAAGGGGTTTATCTAAAAGAATCGAAATTATTATTTACCCGTAAAAACACTGCTGTAATGAGGTTTTTCGCTTTTCGACAAAATGTTACAAATAAATAGCTTCTTGTTCATTTCCAGATATTCATGGAAACACCGCACTATTCCTCCATCGCACAGGCGCTGCAAAGGGCTTTGGCAAGAAGAGCAGGGACCACCAGGCATGACAGCTTCCACGGCTTTCACAGAGGATAAACTTACCCTTTACCGAATTGTCCTCTCATAGATTACCCCATTCCAGAGGCGCAAGGAGGACATCACAATGCATCACCAAGGACCAATCTCAGGAATTACCATCGTGGATCTGTCAAAAGTTCTGGCGGGGCCCTTTGCCACTATGATATGCGCCGACCTGGGCGCCAGAGTTATTAAGGTGGAACCTCCCGGCAACGGCGATGACTCCCGCCACTTTCCCCCCTTCATCAAAGGAGTTTCAGCCTATTTCGCCTCTATAAACAGGGGGAAGGAGAGCATCGCCCTCAATCTCAAGCAGGAGAAGGACCGCGCCATCTTTGAAAAACTGCTTGAGCGGGCTGATGTAATCGTTGAGAACTACCGTCCTGGGGTCATGGAACGCCTTGGTTACGGATGGGAAGAACTCCACAAGAAGTACCCGCGCCTCATCTATGCGGCCTCTTCCGGCTTCGGCCACTCAGGTCCATACTCGCAGCGAGCGGCTTATGATATGGTAGTACAGGGCATGGGCGGGATCATGAGCATCACCGGCCACCCCCATTCACCGCCAACCCGTGTCGGCACCTCAATAGGTGATATCATTGCCGCTCTTTACACTGTCATAGGTATTGAGGGCGCCCTCTACAGGAGGACTATAAGCGGCGAAGGAATGAAAGTAGATGTTGCCATGCTCGATGGGCAGGTTTCCATACTGGAAAATGCCATGGCCCGCTATTTCGCCACCGGAGAGGTGCCAACCCCCCTGGGGGCACGGCATCCTTCCATAGCGCCCTTTGAAGTATATAAGACCTTAGACAGTCACCTTGTGGTTGCTGCAGGAAATGACAGCCTCTTTGAGAAACTCGCCGCCGCAATGGAGCGGCCCGATCTTGTGGCCAACTCCCTCTTTGCCACAAATCCGGAAAGAGTCGCCAACCTTGAGCACCTCAACAATGAACTGGAACCAATCCTAATCACCAAGACTACCGCCCAGTGGCGCGAGATCCTTGATAAAGCCGGCGTCCCTTGTGGACCCATAAATAATGTAAAGAATATAATAGAAGATCCCCAGGTGCTCTCCCGGACCATGATCATAGAGACTGATGACCCCGTGGCGGGCCCCATTACCATGGCAGGGAATCCCGTCAAGCTCTCAGCCTATAAAGATCCAAAGAAACGCCCCCCTGCCCCTCAGCTCGATGAGAACAGGGAAAGAATTCTTGACGAGCTGGGAGTGAAGGCATAAGATCAGGAGGCCCGGCAGAACACCATGAAGAGTGACCGCAAGCGGGAGATGGCAAGAAAGGCCCTCTTTTTCCTCCTGACTCTCTTACTGGCCCTTTTTGTGCTTGAAGTGAGCCTTAGGTTCCTGGTAAAGCCCTCGCCCGTCTGTTTCGGAACTCTGCTGGGAGGTGAGCTTCCCCCCTTTGTGATTGCCCCCGACAGGATGGCAGAAATCGAGAAGGAGACCCATACCCCTGCCTGGGAAGCCTCCAAAACAGAGATTGCTCTCAGAAAACGCTCACGGGCACCTTTAAATTGGTCGCCCGAAGACTTGAGATCCATCCACAGGGAAGACAAAACTCTCGGATATGTTCCCCAGGAGAACTCCACATCACCCCATGGATGGTGGCATGCCAACAACATGGGAGCCCGTTCCTCACGGGACTGCGGAAGGGAAAAACCCCGGGGGAAAAAGCGCATCCTCCTTTTTGGAGATTCCTTCACCCACTGCTGCAGGGTTCCACTTGAAGAGACATGGCCTTATATGCTGGAAGAAAAAAGCACTTCCCTTGAGGCCCTCAACTTCGCCGTGGAAGGCTACGGTACGGCCCAGTGCTACCTGCGCTACATGAAGCTGAAAAAAGAGCTTGATTACGATGCCGCAGCGCTTGTCACCGTGCCTGGCTGCGACCTTGAAAGGGATATCAATACTTACCGGATCCTCATCGGGTGGCAGGCGCCTAATATCATGCCCCGCTTTCTCCTGAAAAATCAGGAGTTGGTCCTGATAAAGTCGCCTTATGCCGGCAAGGAGCAATTCATTGCAGAAAACAGAGGGCACATTTCGGAAACCCTGAGAAAACATCTCTGCGCCTATGATTCCTTCTATATCCCGGTAAAATATGAAAGCCCCCCCCTGCTTGGGAGCCTCATATCCTACAAACTCATAGCCCGATCATATTTCACCGGCCATGAGAACTCCCTGAGAACCAATATCTTTGATCCAACCCGGGAAGCGGTGAAAGTGACGGGTGAGATTATAAAGGCAATGCGCCGCGAGGTAAAGGGGGATCGTAAGGATTTCATCCTCTTCTTCCTCCCTATCCATGACGAGATAAGGCGCTATAAAAAAGAGCCGGCCTTCCGGAAGAGGTGGGACAATGCCATAAGCGCTCTTGCGGGGAGAGATCTGCAGCCAGTGGACCTGATGAAGCCCCTTTCAGAGCTTGATGAGAGCTCTATTGATACGGGTTATGACGGCAGCCACTATGGCCCCGTGATGAACAGTATCATCACAGGGCATGTCGAGTCGGCTCTTAAAAATATAAAAATTATCCCTTAAGGTGAGGTCGCCATGAGAAATAAAAAGAAGGAACACAGGGCATGCTGCCCGAGGGACTGCTATGACAGCTGCTCCTTTGTGGTGACCCTTGATAGTCTTGGTCAGATAAGCCATGTTCGCGGGGAAAAGGATCATCCCGTGACGAGAGGCTTTCTCTGCCCCCGTGGTGCCAAAGAAAAAGCTCACCTCTCCAGGAACAGGGTTCTCTTCCCTTCGATAAATACAAAAACGGGCAGGGAAAGGGTTTCATGGGAGCAGGCTATGGCGGCAGTAGCGGGGAAAATCAGGGAAACCCTGGAAAACCATGGGCCTGGGGCCCTTCTCCATCTTGATTACGCCGGCAACGGAGGGCTCCTCTCATCGTACTTTCCCCAACGACTCTGGAACGCTCTCGACTTCACAGGTACAGACTACGCCATCTGCAACAACTCCGGGCTTGCCGCCATCTCTCTCCATTACGGGAAATATTACGGTATCCAGCCTGATGAGGTGGTCTCGAGAAAGCTCGTGGTATTCTGGGGATTCAATAGCGCCGTATGTGCCCCCCACTTATGGCATCGTGCACGGGAGGCCCAGAAAAAGGGCGCACTGATAGTCACTGTCGATCCCCGCTTCAGTGAAACTTCACAACAGTCAGACTTTTCCCTTTCCATCAACCCGGGAAGCGATGTGGCCCTCGCCTACGGCATCGCCAGGGAAATCATTGTCTCGGGTACCGCCGACACCAGCTTTCTTTCGCAGCATACGGAAGGCTTCGAGGCATTCAGGGAAGAGGCGATGAAGTGGCCGCCCGAGAGGGTGGCCCGCTTTTGCGGCACACCCATCGATGCCGTAATGAGCCTCGCAGAAGCATACTGCGAGAGGAGACCTTCGGCTACCCTCATAGGGATCGGTATGCAAAAGACCCTGGGAGGGTCCGAGAGCGTGAGGGGCCTTGCCCTCATTCCTCCCCTCCTGGGCCTGCCGCGGGGCTTCTTCTTCAGCAACAGCAGCGCTCACTATATTGATTATCCCTCCATCACAGGGGAGAGGCAGAGAGCAGGGGAAAAAAGGATTACAAGCCAGGTCTCCCTTGCCCGAGGAATCAGGGACGGGAATTTCAAGTTTCTCTTCATCTCCACCATGAACCCCGCCGTGACCCTGCCTGATTCAAAGGCCTTTCTCGAGGGGATATCAAGGGAAGATGTCTTTACTGTTGTTATGGAGACCCATCATACTCTCACTTCACAGCATGCCGACGTGATTCTCCCTTCGGCGGCACATTTTGAAAAGGATGATCTCATGATCCCCTGGAGCCACCGCTTTGTGCGCTTCTCCCCAAAGTTCCTCACACCTCCCGGTGAAGGAAGGACCGAAGTGGAAGTGATGCGTGAGCTTGCAGGGCTTCTGGGATGCAGGGAGGAGTGGCTTTTTGAGGATCCCTTGGAATGCCTCAGGAACGCTCTCTCAGGAGCTTTTGTGACCGGCACTTTTGACGATCTCCTCGCAGGCAAGCTCCTGGAGCTTTCCACCCGGGGGGAAAATGAATTCCAGACGCCTTCCGGGAAGCTCGAGTTTTATTCGCAGGAGGCTCTCCGCCAGGGTTTTTCCCCTCTCCCGAGGCAGCCAGAGCTTAAAGAGCAGGCCTTCACCCTTCTGAACAGCGCCCATCGTCTTTATACCCATACGCAGTTCCAGGAGGTATTCGGCCCCATCCCCCCCATGGTCACTCTCCACCCCGATGACGGAATGTCCCATGGGATAAAAGAGGGCGACACGGTGCGCCTCTCAAATGCTCAGGGCTCCCTCGTGGTGAAAGTCACCCTGTCGCCCGGCCAGCGCAGGGGAACCCTCTGGATTGCCCATCATGCCATTGATCTTGAAGGAAATCCCCTCAACACCCTTACGAGCACAGAGCCCCAGGAAATCGGCAGAGGCCCCACCTTCAATTCCACTGAGATAGAGCAGGTTTCCCTGCAAACCATGAGATTCTCACCACGGGAAGAGAGAAAAACCTTAGAGCTACAGGAGGCACAATGCAAGAAAAGGCTGAAATGCCAACACCGCCTGAGCTGAAAAAAGACTGGTGCTTTTACACCGGCATTACAATGCTTTTTCTTTCCCTTGTCCTCCCCCTTTTCGCTCTTCTCGTCCCCCTGCTCCGTCTGCCGACAGTCCTGGCAGCCCTGATCTCAGGGGCCTTCCTTGTGGGGGGGCCCGAAGTGCTCGCCATCCTTGCCGTGGCCTTCCTGGGAAAAAATACCTTTGATTACTTTATCTATATAATAAAGTCCGGGGTTCTGAAAATACTCTTTCCGGCCACTGTATCGAAAGCGCGTTACTACACGGGCCTGTTCCTCTTTCTCGCAAGCTCCATCCCCATTTATTTTTACGGTTATGCTCCCCATGTCATGCCCCAGGGAATGGCGAGGATCACCATTCTTGCAGCCTCAGATCTCACCTTTTTCGCAAGCATGTTTGTGATGGGAGGAGAGTTCTGGGAAAAGATGAGGCGCATCTTTATCTGGGAAGGCAACCAGAAGGTGGAGCCTCAGACAGAGCAGCAGGCATGAGCCAATTAATCGCGCTTTGCAAGTCCCAGCCTCATCCCGATGTCATCTACGAATGAGTAGAAGCAGGGAACTACCAGGAGCGTGAAGGCTGTCGAGGTGAGAAGGCCGCCGATAACGATCTTCGCAAGGGGCGCGAAAAACTCTCCGCCCTCGCGGAGGCCCAGGGCGAGGGGGATCATGGCAATCATGGTGGCCATGGCCGTCATCATGATGGGCCTGAGCCTCGTGGGACCGGCTCGCAGAATGGCCTCGGCGCGGGGAACACCCTCTTCACGGAGCACAATGATATAATTGACGAGAAGAATGGAGTTTGATACCACAATACCGGTGAGCATGATAAGGCCCAGAAGCACCGTCATGCTGACGGGCTCGCCGCTCAGAACGAGTGTCGCGGCAACTCCCACCAGCTCGAGGGGGATGGCCATCATGATGGTAAAGGGATGGATAAAGCTCTCAAACTGTATGGCCAGGATGCCGTACACCAGGAATATCGCGAGAAACAGGGAGCCGAAAAGGTGGCCAAAGGCCTCGGCTCTCCGCTTTTCTTCGCCGCCGACCTCCCATGTATAGCCATTGGGCAGCTTCTCCTTTGAGAGGGTGGCCTTGATATCTTCTATAACATACTGGGGAGCCCTCCCGGCCGTATTTCCCTGGATGATGACGCACCGTGAGCGGTCCTCGCGCGTTATCTTGCTCGGCGCGCCTGCAACGGTGACATCTGCGAGGGTCCAGAGGGGAACCTGGGTCTCCTTGTCGAGCTTCACGGGGAGATCCTTGATCTCTTCGATGGTGTCGCGATCTGACTCGGGGAGCTGCACCGTGATGTCATATTCCTTGCCTTTTTCCTTGAACTTGCTGATATCTTCAACCTGGTCGCCCTTCACATAGGTGCTCACCGTCATGCCGATATCGGCAAGGTTGACGCCCAGCTCGCCAGCCTTCACCCTGTCTATGACTATCCTGTACTCGGGGCTTCCGGTCCGCCAGTTCAGATCGATATCGGCGGCGCCAGGGACGGCAGCCACCTTTTTTTGGAGAGTGTCGCCAAGCTCCGCAAGAGTAGCGAGATCGTCGCCTTTGATGATGAACTGCAGGGCCGCCTCACCAGTGAGGGACATGGACTCCTGGACGCGGAACGTGGCCCCTGGTATCTTCTGGAGAATGGGGCGCAGCGTGTCCTGAATCTCGAATATGGAACGCTTCCGGTGCTTCAACTCCACAAGGTAGAGGCTTACGCCGCCCTTGCGGGGCTCCTCGCTCCCTGAGCCTCCCGCAAAACTTTGCTGCCCGCTCGGCGACATGCCCACGTCGGCAATGAGATGCTTGATTTCAGGCACCTCCTTTTTAATGAGGGCCTCTGCCTCTTTCACTATCTTATCGGTGTTCTGGACCGAGCTCCCGATAGGCGCCTCGATGGAGATGACGGTCCTCCCTCTGTCCATCTTGGGCGCCATCTCCTTAGGAGTCTTAGCAAATACGAAAAGGCTTCCCAGGAAGAGGCCAAAGGCTATCACAAGCACTATGGCACGATGGTGCAGGGCCAGGGCGAGTGCCTTCCTGTAAAATTCCTCGATGCCTTTCCAGACACGGTTCCATGCGATGAAAATACGCCCAAAGAACCCTGCCTTCGCCTCACTGCCGTTTTCGAGGTCAACGTGCTTGATGACGCGGGCGGCAAGCATGGGGATGAGGAGCACGGCGACAAGCATGGAGAGCAGCAGAGCGGTCATGAAGGTCTTTGAGAGAGGGGTGAAAATCTGCCCCACGATGCCGCTCACGATGAGGAGCGGGAAAAAGACCGAGATGGTGGTGAATGTCGAGGCCATGACGGCCAGGCCCACTTCCTTGGCCCCCTTGATCGCTGCTTCAAAGGGGTTCATGCCCTGCTCAACAAAGCGGAAGATGTTCTCGAGCACCACAATAGAGTCGTCAACAACGCGACCGATGGCAAGAGTGAATGCCGAGAGGGTGATGAGGTTTATCGTGATGTTGCTGAAATACATCATGATGAAGGTGGCCACGATGGAGGTGGGGATTGAGAGGGACACGATGAGGGTGCTCCTGAGGGAGCCCAGGAAGATCAATATGACGATGATGGCAAGTATGGCCCCTTCAATTGCCGTTTCCTTCATCGCATTGATGGACTGCTTCACGTATTCGGACTCGTCATAGATGATATCAAGCTTTGAACCCTGGGGCAGTATTTTTTCGAGGATCGGCATGGAATTGGTTATCTTGTCACAGACCTTCACCACGTTGGCATCGGAGGTACGCCGTATCTGGAGGCTCACGCAGGGGATGCCATCGATTCTTGAGATGCTGCGCTGTTCCTTGTGGGTATCCGTCACTTCCGCGATGTCCCTCATATAGAGCTTGCGGTCTCCGGCCTTTCCCACGTAGATACTGAGAATATCCTCAACGGTCTTGAATTCGCCGACGGTCCTTACCTGGAACTCAAGCTTGTCAGTGGTGATCCTTCCGCCGGGCACGTTCAGGTTCTCCATCTGGATAGTGCCGAGGACTCCCTGGGGCGTGAGGTTGAAGGTCCTGAGCTTCTTTGCATCGACTGCGACTAGAATCTCGCGCTGGTAGCCCCCGGAGACGCTCACATTGGCCACGCCGGGTATCTTTTCAATTTGCTTCTTCAGATCGTCATCGGCAAAGATGCGGAGCGTCCTGAGATCTATCTGGCCGCTCAGGGTAAGTCGCATGACAGGTGACGATGCCGGGTCGGCCTTGATAGCCACCGGCGGGCGGGCATCCTTGGGAAGGCGCATCTTGGCCTCGTCAATTTTTTCGCGTACATCGGCCAAGGTTTCTGTCATGTTGGTGCCGTATTCAAACTCCAGCATCACCAGTGAGACATTGTCCTGTGAGGTGGAGCTTATCTTTTTCAGGTTCGCCACTGAGCCCAGAGAGTCCTCAAGGCGCTTGGTTACCTGCTCCTCCACCTCTTCAGGTCCGGCGCCTGGATAGAGGGTCGTCACGGAGACCATGGGGATATCCAGTTTCGGGAAGAACTCGATGTTGAGCATGTTCCCGAAATAGACGCCAAGGCCTATGAGGGCAAGCATGATAATCGTTACCGCGACGGGGCGCCTTACGGCAAATTCAAACATGGTTAACCTCGGACCACCAGGATTGGTATGTTTTCTTCCAGGGCATCCTGGCCTGTCACTATCACTTCGTCGCCAGATGAGAGGCCATCGGTAATCACGGCCTGCTTCTCGTTCATCGCTCCGATGGTCACGGATCGGCGTTTTGCTAATTTTCCGTGGGCGATATAGACCATGTAAGGCTTGATGCCGGTGCTCTTGCCAATAGTGACAGTGGGGATTCCTTCTTCAGGCGCTTTTTCCGCTTTCTGTCCCGAAGCTTCCAGCAGTGCATTGCGGGGTATCAGCATGCCGGTCACCGTGGGGAGAAGGACTGAAGCGCGGCCGAACATGCCGCTTTTTATAGTCCCCGACTCGTTGGGAATGGCCACCTTGACCCGGAATGATTTTGTCTTGAGATCCGCCGCTGCAATGACAGTTTCAACGGAGCCGATAAAGCTCTTGCCCGGCAGGGCATCCAGAAAAACCTGCACCTTGTCGCCATCCTTTATCTGCTCGATCTTCTCTTCACCGACTTCCCCCTCGAAATTCACTCTCGAGTTATCGACAATCCTCACAAGAGGCTTCCCTGTGGACATTGCGTTGACAATCTCGCCAGTCTCTGTTCCCTTGAAGGTGATATAACCGGAAATTGGCGCCTTGATCCTGCAATTCTCCACATTGATGCGTGCCAGGTCAAGGCTGGCAGCCAATGCTTCAATCTGGGCCTTCGCTCCCTCTATTTCGTCGCTGCGCATCATCTTCTGCGCGGAATTTGCATGGGCGAGCCTTACCGACTCCTCAGCATTTTTTATGAGGCTGAGAGCCGTCTCATACTGCTTCTTATTGGTATTGTACTTGAGCTCGTTGATCTCGAGCTGCTGCTTGGAGATGGCTCCCCTGTCGAAGAGCCGCCTCATACGGTCCCTGTCTATTCTGGCATTCTCCATGTTCAGTTTGATCTGCTCGGAATTGAACTGGGCCTGGATCTTGCCCTGGAGAGCCTGGTTGATCCCCACGCTCACCTGTGAATCCTGGAGCTCATAGCCTGTCCGGGCCTTCGAGAGGTTGGTCCTCGCCATGGCGAGGTTCGCCTCCACAGAACGCATCTGCGCCTGGAGTTCGTCATCCTCGAGCTGTACAAGAAGCTGCCCCTCGCTCACCTTGTCGCCTTCCTTGACAAGAACTTCACGGACCTTGCCGGGTATCTTGGAGTATACCTCGACTTCATGGACGGGAACAATGGCGCCGGTGAATCCTATCGTAGGCTGCATGGTTCCCTGGGATACCTTGAACACCCTCACGGACCTCCCGGCAGGCTCTTCCTTGATCTCAGGGGCATGTGCCTCACCCTTGCACCCTGGCAGGAGCGGGAGAACAATAACCGCGCAGGCGAGCAATGCCCCCCGCAAAAACTTCCAGCGCATTGGTGCCCTCTCAGGCAGCCTTTCCTGGGAAATTATGTCAATACCCTGGGTAGAAAAACTTGGTTTCTCTCGCATATTCCACTCCTTTCACGAGGACGCCCATGTTATGGAGAAGGGCTGACCATGATCTCTGGTATTCACAGTAGGAAGAGAGAAGAGACGCATGGGAGGCCAGGTAGCTCACCAGGGCGTTATCGAGCTCCAGGTAAGTGCCCACACCCTCCCTATATCTTACCACGGCTATATCATAAGCCTCTTTTGACTGGTCAAGGTTCGCTTCGGCTGTCTCCATCTTCTTCATGCTCTCCATCACGTCTATGTGAGCGGTCTTTACCTGCTGGGCGATGTCCCTGCGGAGCTGATCGAGGGCCAGATTCGCCTGGGTGAGAGCCTCCTTGGCCTGCTTCACCCTGGACCATGTGTTCCCGCCGTCAAAAATGGGTATCTGGAGCGCAAGCGTGGTGTTCCATGCAGAGGGAACAGTACCGAAGTTCTCTGTCTGGTAATCGTAGTTGCCGATCAGCACCAGGCTGGGATTCATTCCGCCGTACGCGAGGTCCACATTGACCCTGGCGATATCGACGGCCAGGTTGACCTGAGTCATCTCGGGCCTGTTGTCATATCCGATCTCTGTGGCTTCCTCGACAGGGAGAAGATCATAGACTTGAAAGCGGGGCCTTTTCACATCGAGGGCCGTTGACTGTTGGAGGCCCAGAGTGGTTCTCAACCTGGCCTTGGTGACCTCAAGGCCCTTTACCGCAGTGATGACTGCCTGCTCGGCCTGTTTGATATTCACCATCGCATTGAGCACTTCGAACTTGGGGAAGATACCCTCGTCATAGTGGGCTTTGGCGATGGCATACTGGAGCTTCCGCGCATTGATGGCCTCCTGCGCCACCGCTAAGAGGCCCTGGGTTTCAAAGACGGTAAAGAACTGCTTCAACACGTCAAGGTACAAGTTGGACGTCACACGCTCCACCTCGACGGAGGAGACAATATAGGCGAGGTAGGCCTTTTTCTTGGTATTTTCAATCACCCCGAAATTACTCACCAGGTACTGCGCGTTAAAGTTGAAGTCCGTGATCATGTCTGCGCCGAGCTTAAAGCTCCCCATCCCGGGAATGGTGAGGGTTGGAATGGGCCCCCTCGTGGTGAGGGAATTGTTGGAGGTAAGGGTGGGATTGCGCTTGCTCTTCACCTCGTCTATCCTGTAAGCCGATTCCCTGCTTCTTGACTGCGCCGCTGACACATCATTGCTGTTGGCGAGGGCAATCTTCAGGCACTGATCTATCGAGAGGGCTCCTGTTTTGTCGCCTCCGCCGTATTCCTTGAAAAAGGTGGTAAGGTTGTCGATAAAATGCCTGTTCTCCACATCGAGCACCGTGGGCACCGGCGACTCCCTTGAATCGGGAGGGATGACAATGGGAAGCGGTGAGGCAAAAGGATCGGGCTGGCTACCCTGCGCGGAGAGAGGCACTGCCGCCGACAAAAGAACGATGCACGCAGCCATCACAAATGGCGCCGCAAACTTTGGCAGTGCAGTGCAGTGCGATCTGATGCTTCTCACCGCTTGATTCCTTCCAGGATAGTAGTATAGAGGTGTTTTACCACTTCTTCCTCTCTGAGCTTTAAACCGAAGATGAGCCTGTGGCGGGCAAAGATGTAAAGCATTCCCAGTATGGAAAGGGCTGAGAGATAAGGGTCCACTTCCTTGAAAACCTTGAGCGCCACACCTTCCCTGATCACCTCAGCAATGGCATTGAGAACCTTCATGACATGGCCCCTGAGCTTGTCTCTCACTCTCTCACCAGGCCCCATGATATCCTGCATCAAGATCCTGAAGGTGTCAAAATGAGCCGAATCTGAATAGAGCTCGCCATAGAGCGTCAGCACCACCATGAGCCTGTCAGGGGGCGTGCTCTTCTCTTTCATCTTCTCTTCAAGCCTCACGATGATGGCCGAAAAAATCTCCTCGATAATGCTGAAATAAAGGTTTTCCTTGCTCTTGAAATAATAAAAGAGCATTGCCTTGTTCACCTCTGCCTTATCGGCTATCTCCTGGACCGAGGTGCCCCAGAAGCCCCGCTCGGCAAAGAGTGTCTGTGCCGAGTGCTTTATCCGTTCCTGCGTAGTGGCTGCTGTGTTATGTTTCATGGCACAATGCTCTATTCGATCTTTATATATACCGGAAGCGCCTGGAACTCCCGGCGCTCTTCGACAAAATTAACCAACTGGATAATTAACTTCATTATAAAGGGTGGGAAGTGAAATGTCAAGAGGATTATTTCTTCCTGTCCACGTTGATCTTCAGCGCCTTTATATCCTCGCTGAAGCAGTCAATGATCTCTGTGGCAAGCGACAGGATGTCTTCCCTTTTCATTCCTGCATGGCGGCACATGAAGTAAAACTTTCTGCTCACTTTTTTCAGCGCATGGGACTTTTCCGACTGGGTCTGCGCTTCAATCACCGCTTGAAAAGCGCTTTCAAGAGAGATCTCGGGGGTGGGAACATGGTCCATGGGCTTTTATTGATCTCCTCTCATTGTCTCACATGCGGCTCCTGCCGGGAACATGGCGCTACCGGTACCGCTCCCGGTACTGCTTGAGATCTACCACTTTCTCGTCACGCTCCCTGAGGCGCTCGCTTGCTTTCTGCAGCATGGCATGCTCCTCGCTGCTGAGTGACTGCAGGCCGCTCTTGTTAATCTTATCAAGAATGCTGTCCACGTGCTCCTCCAGGTTATGGTTCTCCCGCGGGGATTCGTCAGTCCTTTGTTCTTTCACCGGCATCACCTTCCGGGCGGTCTTTACTGTCTTGTAATTCCTGGCCGCCGTGTACATCTCCTCAAGCTTGTAATTGTACTTCAGGTAGAGGTAGCCGGTGACAAGGCCCCCTATGTGGGCAAAATGTGCAATGCCGCTCCCTGTGGTGGTGATGGTCACAAAGAGCTCGATTACGGCAAAGAGTATCACAAAGTACTTCGCCCGCATGGGAAAGATGAAAAAGACCAGCACAAGCGCATCGGGAAAAAGCATGCCAAAAGCGACGAGAAGGCCGTAAATTGCCCCGGAGGCGCCGATGGAAAGGCTGTTCCAGGAAAATATGCAGACGAAGAGGGCGGCGCCAAGGCCCGTAATGAAATAATACCTGATGAACTTTCTGCTTCCCATGGCATCTTCCACGGGCCCCCCGAACATCCAGAGGGCAAGCATGTTGAAGACCAGGTGCCCCAGGTTCTGCTGGGAATGGACAAACATATAGGTGAAGAACTGCCACACCTTGAATCCCATAACAGCCTCTCTGGGAGTGAGGCCAAGAAGGCCGGTGAGTTCACCGCCAAGGAGGTAATCAAGGATATAGACAAGGATATTGATGATGATGAGGAGCCTTACCGTCCTGGTAAGCCTTCCGAAGATACCCAAGGAGTCTCAACTCTTTTCATCTAAAATGCTTCCTGTGAGAACTATAGCACAGAAAAGAACCTCTTGTAAAGGGCTCTCGAGCCCTCGGAACCACTGGAATGAAAAGCGGCAGGGTTTCTCTTCCCTGCCGCCCATAGGGCCATCGTGAAAAACCTGTTGCCGGGGGTCTCAGTCCAGGATCACGTCAGTGGAGCCGAGCTGCGTTGCTTTCTCATGGGCCCGCAGCGAATAGATGGGACAGCCCTTGATGACATAGAGGCGGGCCAGTATATCATATATGACAGGGTTCTGGGGGTCCTTGTCCTTGATCTCGTCGCATAGATGGAGAAGCTTATCCCAGCATGTATATTGAGAGTAAAGGATGAACATCTCCGTGTAGGCAATGGAATCGAACTTGGGATCCTTCTGCTTGAGGCGCTCGAACTCTTTCTCCCTGCTGAGTACATCGCGTGCCTGGTAGAGGGTGAGAATCTTGAAGGGAGTCTTGCGCACAAGCAGGTCATTGGACTTGGTGAGAACCTGCCAGTAGTAGAGCCCCGTGCCCTTGGTGAGGCTGGGATCGCTGTAAGGATATTTGAAAGTAGGCTCCATTGACTCCTTCTCATACTTGAACACATCGTTTTCATCGAAGAGCTGGAGACGGTAGGGAGGCGTCTTCAGATCATACCAGTAGAACACGGGAGGGAAGGTCCAGTTCTTTACCCACGACGACGCGATCATCTTCTCCCTGTCCTCTTCACCAGGATCATTCACATTCTTGTAAAAATCCTTCCGTAGCTTGTTGAACATCATGTAAGGGAGCTCTCCATCGGAGGTGCTTGCCCGGGGCTTGAGCTTGTCCACTGTGCCGTTATAAGGCGATATGTTCCTGAAGGCAACAGTCCCCTCGGCATTCTCCCTGGCCACTTCCATGTGGTCGTCAAAAAAGTAGATGATGGAGAGCTTTCCCCCCTTGCCTACCCTGAACTTGGTCTCGGGGGGGAGAAGGTCCAGAAGGTAGCACTTGCGCCATTCCTGCTTCGGAAGCTGGATCTCCACATTGTCAAAATTGGTTGCCACGATGGCTACGGGGAGGTTTTCGTCAAGGTCCCGGGCAATCTTGGCTGAAGCCCCTCCCGGGGAGAGCGCTACGGCAAGAAAGGCCAGCAGCACCGCCAGGGACAGGAAACGGAATATTCTCATTGTGTTCACCTCTCATTCAATGATTCTTGAGCCGGGGTATTTCTTTCTCCCCATAAGGTTCTTAAAAAAAGAGAAAATACCTGCTTGCACGGTATTTTCTCTGAAAACCGATCTCAATAAGGCGAAACCCTTCCTCAGCTGCTGAGCTTCCCGAGGGCCTCATCCCACTTCGTATCCTGGGAAAGCTTGAGCTCCTTGTATTCATCTGAAGGAGCCGACGGGTACGAGGGGAGCTCTATGGTGAGGCCATGGGCTCCCTTATGGGCTGCTGTGTGCTGCTCCGCGATGACGGCAGTGCCAATCGCCTCCATCATTGACTTTGCAGCGGTCTTGAGCTCTTCATCCTTGACATCCTTGCTGTTGATAATCCTCTCTGCAAAATCGAACTGATCCTTGAAGCCGTACCAGGATTTTGTGGATTTGATGATGTTCCGAAGGGTCTCCCTGGGAGTAGCGGTGGCCATCAGTTTGTCGGCAAAGGCATCGGTAGCTGCTGCCACGTCCTTCATCTTCGAGAGATCGACGGCTGAGAGTGTCGAGAGGCTGTGCTGAAAACCTTCAGCATCCTTGATGATCTTCTTCGCCACTTCCTCGGGGGTGATGTCGAGCTTTTCCCTCAGTGCCCTCTGGAGGTTCCTGAGGCTTTTCTGCGTTAATATCTGCGGATAGGGCCACCCGTCGGCACCCTCGGTATTCTCTGACGCCACCATGAAGCCCGCTGAGTCTTTAAGTTCATATCCCACCTCTGACGTCGCCATCAGGCAGGCATCAAATCCCACGATATCGAGCTTCTGCCCCCCTTCTTTCGCGGCATCCTCAAGAGCCTTATTGATGTCCCTGGTCTTCATCCATCCGCCATGGGAGTCATCCTCGACGGCGCCGGGCCACCCGCCGCCGTGATCGGAGATGATTACCATGTAGTGCTCTGCCGGATAATTTTTCATCCCCCATGAGATGAAGTCAGTGAGCGTCTTGGGATCGGCCATATTGACCTGGCCCATATCATTGAGCACCGGTGAATTGAGGTTCTTGCCGTCACTGTCATTATTGAGAAAATAACGATGACATCCCGGCCACGCACCGCTCATCGACGAGGGATTTTTCCCGCGATCGAGCTGCAGCAGCACGTTGGTGTTCTTGTCTGATCCCACCGATTCGAGATCAATGGCATCCTGGAGAAGGGCATCCTCAAGGTTATTGTCGGCGGCCGAGTAAAGCATGACGGTCCATTTTTTCTTTTCCACGCCGGGAGTACCGTCATCGGGGGGTGCCTCTCCAAGGCTCACCGTGTCGCACGATGCTCCTTCATTCTCATGAGCCTGGGGGGCCGGCATTCCCTGGGCCCTCTCAAAATATGGTGAATGTCCCGCGGGCTGAATCTGGGTCATTGATAATGCACCTCGCTTACTTTAAATATACTCCTATTATATCTTTTAATGCCTGCCGGGGGAATTGACAAAATGTAACATTATGGCCAGGAAAACTCCTTGGTGATGTTGGTGAGCATGAGATCCCTCACTTCCCTCTCATGGGCGGCATTCCCCAGGACCCACATGAGCTTTACAAGGGCCGTTTCAGGGGTCATGTCATGAGCCATGAGGGCTCCCATCTCCTTGAGAAGCTTCCCCGAGGGGTAAAGATCCTCGGCCGACCCCATCTCGCACTGCGTGGCCACCACAATAGTGACTCCGGCCTCTATGGCCCTCCTGATGCCTGGCACAAGGCCCTGGGGCCCTATGGGAAGATTTCCCGTGCCGTAGGTCTCAAGGACAATCCCCCTGGAGCCTATTGACACGAGGCCGTCAATCGCATCGTTTGAAAGAGAGGGGAAGACTTTGAGCAGAAAAACTTCTGTCACAAGCCGGGGTCTCAGCAGGGGGCGGGCCTGTGAGCGGTGCCGCGCGTCCCTTGAGAGGCTGAGGCGGACGCCGGCCGTCCCCAGGGGATCATCAGAAAAGGACTTGAAGGCGTTGATGTCAAAGCCGCTTATCTTGCGGGCCCTGTTGCCCCGCAGAAGCTGGGTGCCGAAAAAGATGCAGACCTCGGCAATGTCCATGAGGGCATATCGCACGGAATTGATGAGGTTGTTTCTCGCGTCAGTGGCAAGCCTGCTCGCCAGCGGTATCTGGGAGCCGGTGAAAATGACGGGCTTGCCCAGGTTCTGGAGGATGAAAGAGAGGGCTGCCGCAGAATAGGCCATGGTGTCGGTGCCGTGGAGGACCACAAAGCCGTCATAATCATCGTACCGTTCATAGACAAGCCTTGCTATCTCGACCCAGTTGGAGGGCTTCATCTCTACGCTGTCAATGTTGCACACCTGGCAGGCATCTACCAGGGCAAGGGACTTAATCTCAGGGACAAAATCCAGGATCTCCCGGGCCGTGTGGAGCGACGAGAGGGTCTCCGAGTCCATCGCAATGGTCCCGCCGGTAAATATCAAGAGCACTCTGTTCCCGCACTCGTCCCTCATTGGGGCTCCTCTCCGCAGAATGGCTTCCTCACGGGAGAGTATTCTCCAGGTCTCACCTCTCTCCTTCCCGGGCGGGAGCCTGCAGGTTTTCAGCGCTTTTAGTGAGAATTTAACGTCAGGGCCATCTCATATGAAAATATTGCTAGTCGCGCTTGATATCAACGAGGAGACCGTCCAGGAGCTTGCCACGCCTTTCGGCCTCATGTACCTCGCGTCATACCTCAAGTCCCGATGGAAAGGCAAGCTTGAGATCTCCCTCATTGACGGAGCACGTGATGATATCCCCGAGGAGGCGGACCTTATAGGTATCTCCTCGATGTCCCGGTCATACCGGAGAGCCTGCGCACTTGCCCGGAAAGTGAAAGAGAGGAGAAAGATCCCCCTTATCGTGGGAGGCTCCCACATCACGGCCCTGCCCCATACCCTCGATCCTTCCTTTGATATCGGGGTGAGAGGTGAGGGCGAGGCCACCTTCCTTGAGCTGGTGACCCTCCTCGCGGAAAGGGGGAGCTTCATCCCTGAAGACCTGGCAAAAATCAGGGGGATAGTCTTCAGGGAAAAAGAATCTTTGAGGCTCACGGAAGACCGCCCGCCCCCTCCCTCCCTCGAAGAGCTTCCTTACCCCGACAGGAGCCTCTGGGATCTCACCGGGAGGGCGAAATACCTCTTGAGCTCGAGGGGATGCCCCTTTGACTGCGTCTTCTGCGCGATAGCGGGGAGCCGCTACCGCTTTGCGCCGGCAGATTATGTCCTCAAAGAGCTGGAGAGCCTTTACCAGGCATACAAGCCGCCACAGATTGTCTTTCAGGACGATCTCTTCACGGTAAACCCATCCAGGCTCAGGGCCATTGCCGAGGGAATCGAGGCCAGAGGCCTCAGCAGGAAGGTGGCTTTCGCCGTTTCACTCAGGGCGGACTCAATAAGCGAAGAGACTCTGAGGCTCCTCAGAAAGATGAACGTGGCCCGGGTTTTTATGGGCATAGAGTCTGGCTCCGAGGGGATGCTCCGCTATTACAAGGCAGGCAGGATAAGCGTTGAGGACGTGCAAAGGGCCCTGGACCTCTGCCTGAAATTCGGGATACCAGTAGAAGGCTCCTTCATCATAGGCGCTCCCCGGGAGACGCGGGAGGACCTTCTCGCAACCTACAACTTCATTTTTCAGAACTACAAGCGCGGGGCCCTCGACGGGGGAAGCATAAACATTCTCACGCCCTATCCCGGAAGCCATGTCTGGGAATACGCAAAGGCACGGGGGATTGTAAGTGACACAATGGATTTCTCCCTGCTGAACATGACGCTCAACACCTTCAACCCTTACACCTGCCTCTATCTGAACGAAATAATCCCCCTTGAGGAGTTCATTGAGTACCTGGAGATTTTTGAGGATCTTCACTTCACCATCATCCAGAAGAGCTACAGGACCCTCGGCAAGAGCTATGAGAAGCTCTTCTTTCAGAGCAGGCTTGACAGAAAGCTTCTCGAGAGATTCAAAAAAGAGAAAAGCCCCTAGCTTCAGGCAGGTGAGGAACAGGAATCGCAGAAGAAGGCTCCTTCCCCAAGGATCGTCTCTGCAGGCGACAGGCATCTTTCCAGCAGCATGGGAGAGGTGAGGTACTGAGTGCATCGCTGACAAAGGGGCCCGAAATGGATAAGGGACAGTTCCATCCCCGGTGAAGCCGTGATACAGGGGCACTGAAGCGTCGATGCGACGATCCGGCACAGAAGGCCCGCCTTTTCTTCATACCCTTTCTCAAGCCGGGTGAGCACGATGAGACGGGGGGAAAATAGCTCATGGTAGAGAGCCAGGCCCATCACCCCGGTCCTGCCGCCGGCGAACCTGTCGGGAAAACTTCTTGTGATATCGAAATTCTCCCGCTCCAGAGAGCCCATCTCTGCGAGGAGGAGAGTGTTGGCTCCCAGGATGCGGTCCCACGGAAGCTCAAGAGGCTCGGGAGGTGCTTTTGCCAGCAGCACGCTCCTGTCACGCCAGTAGATAAGGAGGTTGACAGGCCTGTATTCCTGTCCCCCGCTTCCGGCTCTTCCAGGGAAAGCCACCATTGAGATATCACCGTCATATATGCAGTACTGAAGAGAGGGAGAAACATCAAGAATATGGAGGGTCTGCACAAAGTCCCTGTACCTCGCGATAATCCCAGAGAAGGCTCCGAAGACCTCCGGGGTAACAAAAAGATCAAGCTTCCGGTAAGGAAGGTCCTCCCTCAGTGAATAGCCTGCCTGGAGGAGGCGCTGGGCTTCGTCAAAGCCTTTCTCCTTATCGCGAAGCAGTGTCATGACCTTGTGGCCGGCAGCGAGAAATTGCTCGTGGCGCACCTTGGCCTCCCGCATCCCGCGGGCCCTGGAGAGGGCGCTCAGCAGCATCTCAAGTGCGGAGGCTGTCTGGTTCTCCGGTGATGTCACCACCACTGCATCTATGTCACGGAGCGAAAAAGGCCCCCCTGAAAATGAATGTCCCGCGGGATTCACAAGGATGCCCCGGGACCCGGCCCGCAGAAAGTATCCCTGCCCCTCCAGGACCGCAAGAAAGGGGTCACTCTCGGATGCCGGTTCCTCAGAGTCTGCAGCGGTGGCGATAAATTCACGCTCATGCTCCCCATCCCTGCTCTTCCTGGCCCTCTCCTCTATCTCATACTTCCAGAACTCGTTCAATATGTTGTTTACCAGCGCCTCATGGAGCTCTTCCCCGGTTTTCTCCTCTCCGGTACTGGCCTGGGTTTCTTTTCTCTTGTAGCGGCGGAGATATTCATATTTAAACTCAAAGAAGGGGCGCCTCGCATCAGAGGAAGGCAAGGCCTTCAGAACCCTGTAGATAAGGCGCGCGGCATCGTCATACTCCCCGGCGAGCTCAAGGGTCACGACTTTCTGCATCATCACCTCGACGTTCTTGGGGTGCAGTTCCAGGCTCCTGTCAAAGCATGCAATAGCCTCACGGTAAAGCATCCTCCTTGCGAGAACCTTCCCCATCTCAGCGAGGACCGCGGCATTCCCGGGGTCGCGCTGATAGTATCTTTCAAAGGATGCAGAGGCCTCCTCCCAGAGTTCACATGCCGCAAGTGCTCTTGCCTTTGCGAGAAGCGCCGGGGAATGGCCCTCGTTGAGCTCCAGGACCCTGTTGAAATGTGCGAGCGCTTCTCTGAAACGGTGGGTCTCAAAAAGAGAGAATCCTTTGAGGGAGAGCACTTCCGGGTTATTGGGCGAAACAAGCAGGGCTTCATCAAGCACGGCGAGTGCCTCCCGGTAGCGCTCCTCCTTGAAGAGGGAGTACCCGAGATGGTGGAGGGCTGTCATATCCTGAGGAACTTCCCTGAGAACATGCCTGAAGCATTCCTGCGATTCCTTGAACCTCCCGAGCTTCTCCAGGGAGAGGCCCTTGTGATAACGTGCCTTCACGTTCCCGGGAACTTTTCGAAGGACCATGTCGAAGGCTTCAATGGCCTTCTCAGGCATACCCAGATAATAGTATGAGAAGCCTTTCTCCAGGTAAAGCCCGGGCTGATCGCTGTCAATCCCGAGGACCTTGTCTGCCTCCTCAAGGGCTTCTCTCCAGTTGCCCAGCATGTTAAGGGAGCTCACTTTGCTCACTAAGGACTCGAGGTAGGATGTGTCAATCCGTATGGCTTCCTCAAAGCTTGCAAGGGCCTTTTCATGGTCGCCCATCTTTGTGAGAGACTCGCCTCTGCTCTTCCAGGACTCCTTGGAGTATGGATCTGCCGCTATGCAGATCTCAAAAAGCTCTATGGCTTCAGGGTGGTTTCCCATTGCGGCGAGTGCAAGACCCTTGTGGTAGAGAATCGTGTAATTCTGGGGTTCCAGGGTAAGAACGCTGTCAAAATACCTGAGGGCCTCGTCGGAATTTCCCAGTTTCTGGCAGAGGATGCCCATCCTTCCGAGGAGGGCCGGATTTGAGGGCTCCACCGCCCTTGCCCGCCCATAGGCCTCAAGGGCTTCATCATGATGCTCCAGGTCATCGAGCACGATCGCAAGGTTGAGCAGTGCCATAAAATTCCTGGGTTGCCCGGCAAGCACATGCTCAAGCCCGTCGAGGGCGAGGTCATGAAATCCCATTCTGCGGAGTACGATGGCTCTCTCAAGGACGAGGTGCAGGTTTTCAGGCTCCCTGCCGGCGAGAGAATCATAAACGCCGAGCGCACCGCGGAGGTCACCCAGCGCAGCCAGCAGTGAAGCCCTGTGCATCAGGGACCTCAGGTGTGATCCGTCAATGGCAAGGGCCTGGTCAACAAAGGCAAGGGCCTCATGGAACTTGTTCAGCTTCGCGCTGCATATGCCCGCATCGAGGAGAAAAACGGGGTTCTGGGGTTCAAGATCAATGGCTTTTCTTATCTTGAGGAGGGCGTCATCAAACAGCCCGTTGATGGCATTGAGCTTCCCCTCAAAAAAGAGCTTGTAGTGATAATCACCAGAGTCTCTCGCCTGGCGGATAAGCTCCTTGCATCTGAATATGGCTTCATCCTTACGCCCGATGGCATCAAGGTCGTTATTCAATGCCGGATAATCCATAACTCTCCTGTGGCAGGTGAGGGGGGCTACTCAAAATCTCTCTTGTCAAGCCCTTTCAGAAAATCACTGGGCTTGAGATTTTCTATGTATTTCTTGAATTTCTTGAGATCCTGCTCTTCCGCCGACTTGTCAACGACGGTCTCTTCAAGCACAATCCTCTCAGACACGAAGATAGGGGCATTGGCCCTCAGCGCAAGGGCAATGCTGTCGCTGGGGCGGGCGTCAATCTCTATGGTCTTGCCCTCCATCTCCAGGACTATCTTGGCATAAAAGGTATTGTCATGGAGATCGTGGATTACTATACGGTTGACTGTGGCCTTGAGCGATTCTATGATGGACTTCATGAGGTCGTGGGAAAGAGGGCGGGGCACCGGTGTTCCTTCAAGGGCCAGGGCAATGGCTGTGGCTTCAAAGGGGCCTATGAGGATGGGAAGATAGCGCTTCCCTTCAAAATCCCTCAGTATCACCACGGGATCATGGGTGAGGAGATCGATGCCCAACTTGTCAACCTTCATCTTTCTCATGATTAAAATCCTTTTCCAGTAATTTTCACCGCAATAGACCCTACAGAATCCATCTTTATATATCCCGCCGGAAATTCCTTCTTTTTTGCCGGCGGGGTGCTATTTGAGCGACTGCCTGATGTCATTTGCAAGCACAAGGAGCTCTGCCAGGTCGATTTTGTACTTTTTTTGAAAATTCATCAAGGCGGTGACCAGGCCTGTGACCTGCTCCTTTGAAACACCATAGTCCGTTGCAGGGTCCCCCGTTTTTTCCGTCTGTGCCTTCGCCCTTTTGTCGATGACGGAAAGGCCCATATCAGAGAGGTTTTCCACTATGGGCACAAGGTCCTGGGCAAGAATTGCGTGGGAGCGCGAAAAAGTCATGAGCCTTGCAAAGATCTTCTGCATGTCCTCACCCGAAGGCCCCTTGGCCGGTGGGTCTGAGCTCTTCTGAAAGCTCATCACCACTGCAGTCACATCCCTGCCGAGGGCCAGGACATCTTCACCTGTGATCTTGTATCTGCCCATGAAGCCGCCAAGATAGGTAAAGAAGTCCTTCACTCCCTTTTGCGCCGTGGCAAGGTTTGCCGTTGAGGTGCCCTGCTTCTCGCCGTAATCTGCGATCAGAGTCACGAGTTTTACCGCTTCGCCACCGAGAGATTCTATATCGGCATCGGAGAACTTGTATTTCTTATAAACGCTGTCTATCGTTGCCGAGAGCGTTTCAAGGAGGCGCGAGTCAACCTGGTCACCCGCGGCCTGCTTGAACTCTTCAAGCATCATCTTGTTCTGCCCCTCCGCACAATATCCCGTCCCGGGAATAAGAAAGAGCGAACAGGCCATAATAACAGAGATGGCAGCTCCTGCAAGAAAAAGTCTCATTTTGTCACATCCTTTCACCAATTTCTGGAGATATTACGAAAAAAGGGCCTCCCCTATTCCATTGCCTCTCCTTCCCTCAGGGTTCAATCCTTATGAGCTCGAAGTCGGTGGTGCCCCCGCCGAGCCTTTCGGCCTCACTGACATGCAGGCGGGGGTCAATGCCATAAAGGTCCTGAAAAACCGATGCACGCTCCCCGGCGAGAAAGGCCTGATCACATGCCACAAGGTCATGGGAGGCAAAATACCCGATGTCGCCCATCACTAGCCTTCCGGGGGCTTCGATACAGTCGCAGTGCGCCGAGATGTTCATCGCCACGTTCAGAAACGCTTTCTTCTCCCCGAAGCGCTCCACAACAGCGCAGGCCGACGATGCAATGGCCTTCCCCAGATTCTCAATGCCCACAAGGGCTATGGCTCCTTCCGGACAGTAATCCATGCATATGGTGCAGCGCATGCAGAAGGGGCTTGTGTTCACCATACGGCCATCAACGACCTGGGGGAAGTGCCAGGGGCACTCCTCATTGCAGCGCCCGCACCCGTTGCATTTCCCGCTTTCGAAGGTGGAGGAGACTTTCCTGTGGAGAGAGAGCTTCGTCTGCCTGGTGACACATCCCATTCCCACGTTCTTGACGGCCCCGCCGAATCCCGTCATGCGGTGGCCTTTGCAGTGGCTCACCACGAAGAGGAACTGGCACTCGGCAAGGATATCGGCCATCAATATCTCCTCGGCAATCCCCTTTCCCTTGAGAAGGATGCCCCTGCTCCCGCCCAGGCCGTCACCGCAGATAAATGGCGCCCCTGTAGTCGAGAGGCTGAATCCCTGGAGATTGACGGTCCGGTAGTACCCGAGCCCCGTGGCTCTCGTGCATAAATAGAGCGCTGTCGTGTCCATGAGGAAGGGATCGCCTCCCCTCTCCTTGATGGCATCAAGGACAATCCTCAAGGTGAGAGAATCGACATGGTAAGGATTTCCCAGTTCTCCGGGGTGGAATTTCACCGCCACCACATCGCCCCTGCTGAGGGAGGAAAGAACACCGCTCTCGGCAATAAGGCGCTTGATGCCGAGAATCCTGTTCCTGGTGGGATGGGACTCGAGAAAATGCACTTTCGCCATGGGAACCCGCTTTCCGGTGCAGGTCACTACCCTGCCACCTCACTGATCAATTCTTTTCTTTACCGAGCCTCTCCTTTAAAGGTCAAGGGAGGTTTTATGGGCGGCAGTCTCGAATCTGCCTCTGATGGATGAGCTTTACGATGCCTTTATCAATGCCCGAAGAAGGAAATTGCGCTCTTTTCTTGCAATTTCCGGCGTGGCAGTGGGCATATTTATGTTCATCGCCGTGGGCTCCATCTCCGAATATTTTCACGAGCTCTCGGCCTGCTTCAGGAGGACCTTCTCGGGGAAGCTCTTTCTCTGCGAAAAGATGAGCTTCTGGGCAGGAGGAGGCCTCATTTCCGAGACAAAACTCTCCCTCATTGACGCTATACCGGCCATCAGGACCTCCATCCCCCTGCTGATCGGGCGAATTGATCCCCAGGAGCTCTTCACCCTCGGGATGCCTCCCACGCTGGTAGGCATTCCGCCTGACAAGGCCCCCCTCTACCTGGACAGGGCGCCCCTCGCCGAGGGGCGCTTCCTCATGCCTTCGGACACCGAGGCACTTGTGGCCGGTTATGACGTAGCCACCCGCTACCGCCTGAAAACCGGTGAACCCTTTCTCGTGCGGGGCAGGAAATTCACCGTGAGGGGAATTCTCAGGAAAACCTCCACCCTCATTGACAGGCAGGCTCTGGTTCCCCTCTCCGCAGCTCAGGAGAGCCTTGGGCGCCCCCACCTCTTCACCAGTATCATCATTATCCCCAGAGATAATGAGACCGCGGAAAAGGCAGCCGGGGACCTCAGGGCGCTCATCCCGTGGGCCCTGGTGATCTCGCCGCAGGAGCTCCAGAAGGAGATAGATGAGAATATGGCCTACTGGGAGCTCCTCACCATGGTGCTCCTTGTCCTTGCAGGGATAGCATCTATGCTCTGCGTATCGGTGATAATGGTAATGGCCGTATCGGAGCGGACAAGGGAGATCGGCCTCAAGAAGGCCCTCGGTGCTGAAAACAGCCATATCATCAAGGAACATCTTGGGGAAGTATTTCTCATATGGGCGGCGGGATGGCTCATGGGAACCCTTTTGAGCCTCACCCTCATCACTGTTTACCACCACCTGCCGCAAAGCTGGAGCATCTCAATCTTTCTCGTTACGCCGCGCCTTCTGGCCATTTCACTGCTGTGGACCTTCACTGTCGGTATAATCTCCGCCCTTGTTCCCGTCAGGCAGGCCCTCGCCATTGATCCGATAAAAGCATTGAGGCAATGAGCTGATGAACCTTCTTACCTGTTGCGGACTCCGAAAAACATACCGGCGGGGGCCCCACACCGTGGAGGCCCTCAAGGACATTTCCCTTTCCATAGAGAGCGGCGACATCATTGGCATCCTCGGCCGCTCCGGGAGCGGCAAGACCACGCTGCTGAACCTCCTCGCCTTCCTGGACAGGCCTTCGTCGGGGACCATCACCCTGAAAGGGAGGGAGATAAGAACCGAGAACCCTGCCCTCCTTGCCAGGGAGAGAAGAGAGCACATCGGCTTCATCTTTCAGCAGTTCAACCTCATTGCTCACCTCACTGCAGCGGAGAACGTGGCATTGCCTCTGAAGTATTGCGGCATACCAAGGCGAAAAAGGATGGAGCGGGCCTGTGAAATGCTTGAGATGGTGGGAATGGGTCATCGCACCGACTTCAGATGGGGCGAGCTTTCTGGAGGTGAGGCCCAGCGGGTGGCAGTAGCAAGGGCTCTGATCAATAGGCCGTCGCTTCTATTTGCCGATGAGCCCACTTCAGAGCTCGACAATGAGAATTCCGAGATTCTTCACCGCCTGATTGCCAATCTGGCAGGCACCATGGGAGCCGCCGTGGTGATCGCCACCCATGACCCCGCCATCGCCACCTGCACCACAAGGCTCTTCACCATCAACGACGGGACCCTGGAAAGCGGGCAGGGCTGATCTGGATGCATGCCTCTTATTTTTTCTTCTTTGGACCGCCCTGCGGGGGACTGCCGGGACCGCCCTGCGGGGGACCGCCTGGACCACCCTGCCCCGACATGGAACCGCCGGGGCCCATCATCCCGCCTCCCTGAGGACCGCCGGGACCACCCTGCTGAGGACCACCGGGACCGCCGCCCTGCTGAGGACCACCGGGACCGCCGCCCTGCTTGGGGCCGCCGGGACCGCCCTGCTTGGGACCGCCGGAACCGCCGCCCTGCTTGGGACCGCCGGGGGGAGTGAGCTTTATGAACTTTCTGGGCTTTTTGTCGTCCTTCACTACCTTGTCCCATTCTCCCATTCTCCCCTCCAGAAAGGAGACCCAGTTCTGGGAAAAAGTGTCGGGATAGGCCTTGCAGAGCTCACCCATCATCTTGTGGAGCTTCAGCATCTTTTTGTTGGTCGTGATGCATATGGTGCGGGCTTTCTGAATCGTATCATAATTTTCAGGATCAGCTTTGATCTCTTCCAGGATCTTCATCTGCTCATCAATAATCTGCGAGAGCTTGAACTTGATCCTGTCAGCCTGGGGAGTATCGGCAGTGAGGTTTCCCATCTTTTCGAGGGTATCCTTGTAGTATCCCTCAACGGCTCCTATCATATCCTTGGGAATAGCCCATGGAACAGGCATTTTCTGGCTTCCCTTCTTGTCATCAGGCCCCCCCTGAGAATCACCGGGGCCACCCTGGGGACCGCCCTGCTGGGGACCACCGGGACCGCCCTGCTGGGGACCACCGGGACCGCCCTGCTGGGGACCACCCTGCTGGGGACCACCGGGGCCACCCTGCTGAGGACCACCCTGGGGGCCACCCTGCTGGGGACCACCGGGACCACCCTGCTGGGGACCACCGGGGCCGCCCTGCTGAGGACCACCCTGGGGACCACCCTGCTGGGGACTGCCGGGGCCGCCCTGGGGACCCCCGGGACCACCCTGCTGGGGACCACCGGGGCCGCCCTGGGGACCCCCGGGGCCACCCTGCTGGGGACCACCGGGGCCGCCCTGGGGACCCCCGGGACCACCCTGGGGACCCCCGGGACCGTTGGGAGGTATATCCATCTTGGGGAAAGAGCTCACCTTGTAGATGACATTCAGAAACATGTTATAGCCCCTTGTAAAGCTGTCGTAAGGGCCATAGAGAAAGGAATAAAGGAAGGCTGACACTTTCTCCTGGGTGTTATCCTCCTTGAGACGGGCGGGATAATCATCCTTCCACACCACGACACCTATGGATTCCGTTTTTGTCCCGGCGATAACGGCCAACTGCTTTGCGATTTCATCTTTCTTCTTCTTCTCCTGCTCTGCCCGCCGCTCGTCTCGTTTCTGCTGAATATATCTCTTCATTTTGTCAGTCTCATTCTTGTCATAGAGATAGGTGACAAGGCCAAAAATGATGAGGCTTACCACTAATGACGAATAAAAAAACCTCTTGTAACCGGGGCTTCGATCCGTTGAATTGACAAAATCAAACATTCCCATCGTGCTTACCTCCAGTAAGTTCCTAGGATTTATTGTAAACTTTTTCTCATGAAGAGTCAACGGGGAAAGGTATGGCCTTGGAAAGATTCATACATTTTTCCTCTCTTGAAGGAACATGAATATAAATGTCACAATATATACTGACGCACATGGCAAGCTTTATATTTCCTGTAACAGGCTAAGGTTTATACTGATGCAATCTGGTATGCTTTCAAGTATAAGAAGGATACGCAGAGAATACCTGATACCACGCGGGGGTTTCTCTTGATAGAGATAAAGGGTCTCACCAAGGTATACAAGCTCGGCAGAATTGAGCTGCCGATCCTCAAAGGAATAAGCTTTACAGTGAATGCCCGGGAGTTTGTAAGCATCATGGGACCCTCGGGGTCGGGAAAATCAACGTGCCTTCATATTCTCGGCTGCCTCGACAGGCCCTCGTCGGGCTCCTATATGCTTGACGGCAGGGAGGTAAGCAGGCTCTCGGACAGCGAACTTGCCAGGGTGAGAAACAAGAAAATTGGCTTTGTGTTCCAGAGCTTCAACCTGCTCCCGAGGGCCTCGGCGCTCCAGAATGTAGAGCTTCCCCTCATCTATGCCGGAATATCAAAGAGAATTCCGCGGTGCAAGCAGGCCCTTGAGAGGGTCGGCCTCGGGAAAAGAATAAAACACCGTCCCTCGGAGCTCTCCGGAGGCGAGCAGCAGAGGGTCGCCATTGCAAGGGCCATCGTCAACGACCCCGCCATACTGCTGGCTGACGAGCCCACTGGAAACCTTGACAGCGTCTCCGGCAAAGAAATTATGGCCATCTTCACCGAGCTTCACCGGCAGGGCATGACGGTGCTCCTGATAACCCATGACCGGGGAGTTGCACACTACGGAAGCAGGATAATCCATTTTCTTGACGGCGCCATATCAGAGGAAGAGGAGATCGCGGCAGAGCACCCTCACCAGGAGGGAACCACCGGGAGCCCCCCGCCTGAAAATAATGCGCCAGAAGGGGGGAAGCCATGAGGAGAGCTTTAAGAGCCCTTGCAATCTTCCTGGCAATGCACCTGTGCCTGTCTGCCTCATGCTGTTTTTCCCAGGAAGACGTGGCAGGCACCGCTGATGTGCTCTCCCTTGACCGCTGCGTGCAGATCTGCCTTAAGAGGAACTTCAGCCTCATGCAGGCCCTTGAGCTGCTCATAGAGAAAGAGGCTGATTATTATGTCTCGATGAGTGACAATCTCGCCACGAAAGTGGGCTCATATTACAAGAACGGTACCACAGTCCTCAATCATGGGTATGAGGAGATGGAGGCGAAGGGCGAGCTTTCCTATAAGATGCCCCTGGGGGACACGGTAAGAGCCTCCAGTGAGATCATAAGGACCAATTTCACCGACCTGGCAGGCTACGATCTCTCCCTTGAATACCGGCACCCCATGGCCAAGGGCTATGGCCCCCTCATCGGCTGGAAGGAAGTGAGAAAAAGCCAGAGAAACTGGACCATCCAGGAGCTCCAGTACTTTCTCTCAAAACAAGGCGTGGTTTCTGAGGTAATAAGGAAGTACTTCACTCTTCTCCAGTCAAAGAAACTCATTGATGTCAATGAGGAGGCGGTAAAGAGCGCCCGGGAAAATCTCCGGATCACCAAGAAAAAGTTTGACGAGGGGATGGTCTCAAAAATTGATCTCACCCGCGCTGAGATCCTGCTGGTGGAATCGCAGGACGGCCTCCTGAGCGCCCAGAAAACCTGGCAGGACAGCAGGGATTCCCTCCTTCTGACGATGGGCCTCGACGCGAGGAGGAAATATGACATTGATTACACCGTGCCTTATACCCCAAGCGACTTTCTCGAGGAAGAGTGTCTTGATCTTGCCCTCCTGGTGAGAAAAGAACTCATGGTGAGCGGCGAGGATCTCATCCAGAACCAGGAAAACGTCGTTATCGCAAAAAACAACCTCATGCCGCAGCTTGACCTCGTGGGAGGCTACGGTGCCACGCGGAAGGATTTCCTCTTCGGCTCGGGAAGCACCGGCTCTCTTCTCTATCCCGCCTGGAACGCGCGCATTGAATTCTCCATCGACATCAGCAAGCGGGCTCTCAGGGAGGAGCTTCTGAAGGCCCAGAGGCTCGTGGCGCTTGCCGAGCAGAAAATAGCCGACCAGAAAAGAGAGATTGTCAAGGAAGTGAGGGAATACATCCGTCTTGTGAACCTCAACCAGAACAAAGTGCGGCTCCGGGAGGAAAATCTCAGGGCGGCCGAGGAAAGACTCCACCTGGCAAAAAGGAGCTGGGAGGAGGGGCTCATCAACAACAGGGAGCTTGTTGATGCCCAGCAGGCCCTGGTACAGGCCCAGAGCCAGCTCCTGCGCGCCAAGATTGACTATATCATCGCCGAGTATGAGCTCAGGAAATCCATTGGCTATGACCTCTCCTACCTTATCAGGCAGGAGAACAGGGAGAAAAGAGCTCCCCGGCCCGCCAGAACAGTGACAGAATGAAATAAGAAGGGACAAGCTCCATGAAGGCTCTGAAAGTGCTTTTCACCCTGGCGCTCATTGCCGGCCTCCTGTACGGCGGCTACTACGCCTATGCAAGGTTCATACCCAGGAAAAAGGAAGTCGTGAGCATTCCCACGACAAAAGTACAGCAGGGCGACTTTGTCATCAAGGTGACTGAGATAGGCAAGGTGAAAGCCCGTAAATCCGTGCAGATCTCTGCGCCTTTTGGAGGCAAGATTATCAAGCTCTGCAAGGAGGGCTCCATAGTAAAGCCGGGAGATTTTCTTGCCCAGATGGATACAACGGAGCTGACACGCAAGCAGAGGGATGAGACCCTCAGCTACGAGCAGGCCCTTGCTGACGTCCAAAAAGCCGAGGAGGAGCTCAGGATAGCAAAAATCAGCGCCCAGCTCGATATCAAGGACAAGCTGTCGCAGCTTGATTATGACAGGAGCGAGCTGGAAGATGCGAAAAACAAGCTCAAGAGGCAGCAGCGCCTTTTCGCCGAATCAATCGTCATCAAGGCCGATGTGGAAAACGAGGAGGTGAAGGTTCGGTCAAAAGAGCTGGCGGTAAAGAAAGGGCTGATTGCCGTGGAGATAGCAAGGAAGAAGAGCCTCTCAGACGAGAGCAAAAAGCGCGCCGAAATAAACATCCTTGGCTTGAAAGGCAAAAAGAACAGGCTCGATGCAGAGGCGGCGACGGAAGATCTCAGCCAGGCCACCGTAAAAGCCAACGCGAGAGGCATCGTGGTGTTCCAGGACGTGTGGAGGTCAGGCCAGATGGGAAAGCTCAGCGAGGGTGATGACGTGCACCGCCGGGAGAACATCATGGAGATCCCGGATCTTGCGTCGCTCCTCGTGATAGTGCCGGTAAGAGAAACAGAGATTCACAGGGTGAAAGTGGGCGCAAAGTGCACCATAAGCCTGGAAGCCGATCCCAGCTCGCTGTTCCATGGCAAGGTGGAAAAAATTGACAGGATAGCAAAAGAGCCTCATCCCTGGGAAAATCCCACGGCGCCCGGCCAGAAAACCTTCGAGGTCACCATCGGCCTCAAGGAGACCGATGCCTCAAAGATCCGCCCCGGCATGACGGCCAACACCGATATAATTGAGAAAAAGCTTGAAAAAGTGCTGAACCTCCCCATTGAATGCGTCTTTTACCATGAAGGCAAGAAATTCGTCTATATCAAGGAAGGCGAAAATTACGTGAAAAAAGAGGTCGATGTGGGCGAGCGGAACGAGAACTTCGTGGTGATCACGAAAGGCCTCAAGGGAGGCGAGGATGTGGCGCTCCGCGATCCCACCAAGTCCATTGAAGAGTCCGAGGCTACCTCAAAGAAGGAGAATGGCTCCTCGCCTGTGGACCTTGTCCCCAAGAACGGAAAAAAGGGAAAGGGGAAATAGCTCCTGAGGGAGCCTCACCGGAATGAACCTATTTGAATCGCTTCTCACAGGCTTCCGCGAGCTCTGGTCCCACAAGATGCATTCACTGCTCACCATGCTCGGCGTGATTTTCGGCGTGGCAGCAGTGATATCAATGGTATCCATCCAGGAGGGAGCGCGGCAGGAAGCCATTGAACAGATAAGGCGCCTCGGCACCAACATTATCCTCGTGAAGAGATTGAACGTCGAGGGAGAAGAGCTTGAAAAATCCGACAAAAAATCTCCATCGGGGCTCTGTTACGGTGACGCCGGGGCCCTCATGGCCACATGTCCCCTTATCAACGGCGTTGCCTGCCTGAGAGAGGTCACTACAGAGATAAGGGGGGCCGGCAAGAAGCCTGTCAATGGGAAAATCTTCGGAGTGACGCCCGATTATCCCCTGATCACCAATATGAAGCTCCGGAAAGGGCGTTTTATCACCTATCACGACATAGACCGCTTTGAAAATGTCTGCGTACTTGGTGCCGCCGTCAGGAGGCAGCTCTTTGCCTTCGAAGACGCAATCGACAAAAAGGTGAAAATCGGGAAGCGTTTTTACATCTGCATCGGTGTAGTGGAGGACCGCTCCTCTTCAGGGGGGTCAACAATAATGCAGTCCAGGGACATGAATCTCGACATCTATATCCCCATATCCACCTCAGTGCAGCAGTTCGCCCTCTCCACATCGGCCACCAACATAAGGGGCGGGGGCTCCATGGCTTCCCTCAGGGATGTGATACAGCGCATGAAGGTCCGCTATATTCTTGAAAGAGCCCCTGTTTCAGAGATAGTGGTCCAGGTCATGGAAGAGCGCCAGATCCTTGAGATAGCTCACATCATAAAGACAGTGCTGGGGCGGAGGCACAATAATATCAATGATTTTGAGATCGTCATTCCCCTTGAGCTTCTCAAGCAGAGCCAGGAGACCCAGAGGATTTTCAACATAGTGATGGGCGCTATTGCGGGGATTTCACTGCTTGTGGGGGGCATCGGCATCATGAACATCATGCTCGCCACCATCACGCAGAGAACAAGGGAGATCGGCATACGGCGCTGCCTGGGAGCCACAAAGATCAATATCCTGATCCAGTTCCTTATGGAGTGCCTGGTCATCACGACACTCGGAGGGATTATTGGCGTGGCCGTGGGAATTCTTCTTGCGAAAAGCATTTCCTACTATGCCCAATGGACAACAGTGATATCTTATCTGGCACTTGTCGTTGCCCTCTCCGTCTCAATAGGAACAGGGGTGATCTTCGGCCTCTACCCGGCGTACCGCGCAGCATCCATCGATCCCATCACGGCTCTTAAATACGAATGACAGGAGTGCTCTCATGGAACTCACCATTACCACCTGGAATGTGAACTCTCTCAGGGTGCGCCTCCCTTCCGTGCTGGAATGGATCAAGGCCCATGGGCCTTCGGTCCTCTGCCTCCAGGAGACCAAGATCCAGGACCACGACTTTCCGGCGGGAGAGTTCAGCGCCCTTGGTTACGAAAGCGCCTGGTACGGCCAGAAAACTTACAACGGCGTCTCGATACATACAAGGGGATCCCACAGCGATGTTCGCCAGGGACTCCCCGACGCCGTCTTTAACGAGCAGAAGCGCGTTATTTCCCTGGTTTATGAGGGTATCACGGTGGTGAATGCCTATATTCCCCAGGGAGAATCGGTGGAATCAGACAAGTTCGCTTACAAGCTCGCCTTTCTCTCCCAGCTTCGAGATTACCTTTCAGAGCTCATGGCAGGCCGCGAGCATGTGGTCCTCGCCGGCGACCTCAACATAGCTCCCGATGAGCGTGATCTCTTTGATGCAGAGCTTTTCCGTGGCCAGGTGATGTTTCACCCCAGAGAGCACGCCTTCCTTGACGAGTTAAGGGGTATGGGACTGAGTGACGCGCTGCGTATCCACAGCGGCGGGGGGGGAATATACAGCTGGTGGGATTACCGGGGGGGAGCTTTCTGGAAAAACCAGGGCATTCGCCTTGACCACCTGTGGATAAGCCCTTCCCTTGCGCCCTTCTGCTCGGGGGTGACGGTGGATACCTCGGAGAGGAAAAGGAAAAAGCCCTCCGATCATACGCCGGTGACGGCAACGCTGAGGAGATAACCGATGTTCACGGTGCTGAAAAAAATTGCCTCATTTATCCTCTTCCTTGCCGGGATTATCCTGGGCTTTTACGGCGCCGTGCTCTTCATCGTGTACCTCCTCGGGCTCCAGCATATCAGTATCGCCCTTAAACCTCTGGGGCAGGATGAAAAAAAACCGGGCCGCGTGGAAACACCGCTTCGCGAGAGGTATTACGTGCCCTACCGGGTAAAAAGGAACGCCCGGGGCACGCCGCACACGCCAAGCGAGTTTGAAGGGATAGTCGATGCCGATAAGCTCATGGATATAGCGAAAAAGTCCCTGGACCTGAAAGACTACGAGAGGGCCTCTGAAGCCATTGGGAGACTCGAGGAGCTTCAGCCGGAGTACCGAGACCTGGCCTGGTACAAAGGGCTCGCCGCCGAAGGGGAGGAAAACATTGAAGAGGCTGCAAACAACTTCGATGCTTACGCGAAAAATCCTGGCAGGGACTTCCAGAAGCTCCTCTATATCGCTGATTTTTTTATAAAGCAGAAGAAATATGCGAGAGCTTCACAATATATCAGGGATTCCAGAGAGATCAAAGAGACGCCTGAATCATATTATCTGTCGGCGCGGTGCTCCTACTTCAAGGGCGACTACAAAAAGGCGATAGCGGACCTCAGGCATATCATGAAAAGCGAGAAAGACTACCCCGATGTTATCGAGCTTCTCGCGGAGTGCCAGCTGAAGTCTGGCCAGGCTCAAGATGCCATCAAGACTTACGAGGAAGCTTACAGGGTGGAGCCCAGACCCTCGTTTCTCAGGAAGAAAGCAGATATAGAGAGCGCTGCCGGGAGCTTGAGGACCGCCATGGCGACCCTCAAGCATTACCTCAATGTTGAGGCAGATCCGGAAAAACTGAAAGAAGCAGAAAAATTTCTTAAAGACACCACCCTGAATGCCATGAAATCGGTGCCGGCGGAAGTGGAGCGCCGCACGGATTTTCTCCCCGGGATCAGAGTAATGGGAATCATGCGCTCCGGGGGAAAAGCAAAGGCTTACCTTTCAGTGGAGGGCGCGATAGAAGAGGTAATGCAGGGAGACATGGTGGCAGACCGCTACCTCGTCCTTTATATAAGGGAAAGCCACATCATCCTTATTCACGGCGAGGACTATTTCGTGCTGCGCCCCAACTGAAGCCGGGGGGGAGGGAAAGGCTTGACAGGCGGCGAGCCATGGCGTATAATGAGTGAGCCGTGGAAAGCAGGCACGCGATGCGTATAATGGCCTCCGGGCCACCTGCCGAGGCAGGACAGGAAACACAGATCACTTTCTCCTGGTGTAATCTTGCCTTCCCTTTCTGCGGAAGGCTTTTGTTTTTTAAAACACTATTTCAGAAAGGAGGTGAAAACCTTTGAAAGGAACCCATAAGCAGGTGATGGCAAAGAAGGATAAGATCCTTGCCGAGCTGAGAGAAAAATTCGGCAAGGCAAGCATCATTATCTTCACCGATTACAGGGGCCACGAGAGAGGCCTTAATGTAAAGGACATCAGCGAGCTCAGGAAGCGCTTAAGGGAGCACAATGTCGAATACAAGATAGCGAAAAACACTTTGATTTCAAAGGTTCTAAAGGAAAAGGGGCTTGAAGGAGCCGACGAGTACCTGAAAGATCCCACAGCGGTAGTGATAGGCTACGGCGACCCGGTGATGGCGGCCAAGACGCTCACCACCTTCGCCAAGGAGAAGAAGACGCCCGCTTACCCCGACGGACTGCCCCTCATCAAGGGGGCGCATCTTGAAGGGCAGAAGCTCAACAGGGCCGCAACAATGAACGTGGCAACCCTTCCCTCGAGGAATGACCTGATCGCGCAGCTCCTCTCCCTCATGAACGCGCCGGCACAGAAGGTCATGGGCATTCTCCAGGCACCAGGCAGGGATATGCTGAGCATTCTGGACCAGTGGAACAAGTCCCGGGAGGGAAGCCCGGCATCGTAAAGAACATTCCCGCATATTTCAATTTCACAGGAGGACAAAGAAAATGGCTATTGACAAGAAAGAACTGGTAGAGGTAATCTCAGGCCTCACCCTTATGGAAGCTGCCGATCTGGTGAAGGAGCTCGAGGAGAAGCTCGGCATCAAGGCATCAGCCCCCATGGCAATGATGGCAGCGATGCCCGCCGCCGGCGCAGCCGCCGAGGTGAAAGAAGAGAAGACCGCCTTTGACCTGGAGCTCACCGAGGTGGGCAGCAACAAGATCCAGGTCATCAAGGTGGTCCGCGAGGTCACCTCTCTCGGCCTCAAGGAAGCCAAGGACCTTGTGGAAGGTGCTCCGAAAGTGGTAAAAGACGGCATCACCAAGGAAGAGGCTGAAAAGATTAAGGCCAAGTTTGAAGAAGTCGGCGCCAAGGTCGTCATAAAGTAGTTTTACAACACATCTGCCTCTCCGGGCAGGAGGGAGCCTCTTGCTCCCCCTGCCCGGTCACAGGCATCCCTGGATTCCTGAACTTCCAGTGCATTCCCCCTCAAGATAAGCGTCACCGCGCCGGAACAGTCTGTTCTTAAAACCCTTATCCCCTTCTTCTCAAGTCTCTCTATCACTTTTCGCGAGGGATGGCCATGGATATTGCGGCGCCCCACTGAGATGAGGGCATACTCCGGGGCAGCACTCCCAAGCAGCTTCTCTTTCGTGGAAAGGCTGCTTCCATGGTGGGCAATCTTGAGCACCTGGGACTGAAGGGCATGAGGGCGGCAAAGAAACTGCTCCTCGGCAGACCCTCCCAGGTCGCCCATGAAAAGCATCCTGGTCTCTCTATAGACAAGCTGCACCACAAGCGACATGTCATTTTCATCAACTCCCGTGAAATCACGCGGGGGCCACAGGACCCGGAGGCGGGCGCCGCAGGGGAACAAGAACTCATCGCCGGCATAAGCTTCCCTCTCGGGGATTGTGCGGGCAGAGAGCATGCTCACTAGCTCGCCATAGATCCCGCCCCGCGTACATCCCGGCCCATGGACGAAAAGCCCAGTGGGGATGGCTTTTAGCACGGAAACAAGCCCCCCGGCATGATCATCATGACGATGAGAGAGCATCACAAGCCCGAGCCTCCTTATCCCCTGAGCCTTGAGGAGGGGAACAACGACACGCTCGCCGGCATCGAATCCATTTTTTCCTGCCGCTCCGCCGTCTATCAGTATGGCAGAAGAATCAGGAAGGCATATCAGGATGGCGTCCCCTTCTCCCACATCCATGACGATGACTTTAAAAGGCATAGCTGAAAAACCGGGCCATGGTGCGAGGAGCCCGCAGATAACAATAGCCCATGCGAGGACTCTCCTGAGCAGGACGGAACCATAGCCTGTCTTTAAAACCGCCAGCGAAGCGACGATAAGATAATACCAGAGGATAAGGGACCATGAAGGCCGCACTACAGGGAGAGAACAGCCCGGCACCGAGGAGAGCGTCTTCTCCGCCCAGAGCATGAACGAGAGAGCCAGTTCGTTAAGAAAGGCGCAAGGCGCTCCAAGGGGAAGCCATAGCAAGCCAAGAATCCCTTCCAGGATCCCGAGGTGGAGAAGAGCCACCGCAGGCGGCACCACCACCAGGTTGAAGAAGCAAGACAGGGGAGCGCACTGGAAAAAGTGAAAGGCCACAAGAGGAGTAAGAATGAGCTGCACGGCGCAGGAGATAAGAAAGAGCTCAAGAAAATAGCGCAGAAGCCCTTTTTTCCTCTCCCAGCACTGCTGGAAGAGGGGCACTCCGATAATAATACCCGCCACGGCACCGCAGCTGAGCTGAAACCCTATATCGAAAAGGCTCTGCGGGCTCACCGCCATCATGACAAAGGCGGCGCAGAAAAGGGTGTTTGCCAGATCCGCCTCCCTGCGGGCAAGGCGGGCCAGGAGGCACAGTGATGCCATCAGAGAGGCCCTCACTATGCAGGGAGTGGCACCGGCCATGAAAGTATAAACCACTATGACAGGAAGGGCAAGAAGGGAACCATGGCGGCGGCTCAAACCAAGGAGACGGCACAAAGCGAGGACCGTACAGGTGAGGAGCGCCACATTCATTCCTGACGCCGCAAGGAGATGAAGGGTCCCCGTCACCCTGAACTGCTCCTGCAGGTCATCTGAAATGGCACTCTTGTCGCCAAATACTATCCCCGAGAGAAGAGCGCATTTTTCAGAAGCATGAGAGGCCTTGAAGACCTTCTCCATTGAGCTCCTCATATATGAGGCCATCCAAATGAGAGGATTCACCGCACCCCTTCCCCTCCAGACAAGAGCGCCCGGCCGGCGGATCTCAAGCTCGTAGCCATACCCATCAAAGCGCCGGGCCCTCTCGTTGTTGAAAAGACCGGGGTTTCTGAGCGAGAGGTATTCTCTCAGGACCCCGTAGGCTTCTATCTGATCACCGCACACGAGGCCGCCATGGTCAGCTGCGGGAGCGGCTTTCACGAGAATCCTTACAGAGGGGACTTCCACTTTCTTCCCGGAGCACGTCACCCACTGGAGAGCAACCTTCAACCTGGCGCCTGACAGGGAGTCATCGGCGGCCAGAATTGTCCCCCTTATGCTGACAGGGCGTCCGGCAAAAGCTCTCAGAGGGGAGTGCCTGTGAAGGTGATCCCTCACCCTGTAGGAGACAAGACCTGCGAAAAAGCATACGCACATAAGGAGACAGCAGAGGTCCGGGATCCGTGCACACCTTGCCGCAATGAGCCCTGCGAAGAGAAGCACCAAAGCGATGAGGAATCCGGGAGCGCGCAGAGATGCAGTCAGAATGCCTGCCGAAAAGAGAATAGCCATCGCGATTACAGGGCGCTCCCTCATGATTCCTCCTTTATGAAGCACCTTGATCCTACCTCGTGAACATCAAAAATATGTTGCCCCTTTGTTTCCACGAAGTAAATTATGGCGGCCAGGTTATCCACAGCTTCCCGCTCAGAGGTATATGAGAGAAAAGGGCGAATCATACTTCTATGAAGGGGGCTACTCTCAAAGAGCGTTACCGTGTGCTTGATTATGTGGCCTCAGGGGCAATGGGCAATGTGTACAGAATCCTCCATCTCCCCTCAGGCGCTCTCTATGCCCTCAAGGAGCTCATCGACACCTCCCCCGATCCTCTGGATAAGGAGGCGGGGCAGCTGCGCTTTCTCAGGGAAGCCGATCTTCTCGCCTCCCTCTCCCACCCGTCCATACCCAGAATCCATGATTACTTTGTAGAGAAGGGACGCTGCTTCATGGTAATGGACTATATCTCGGGCATGGATCTGGAGGAATACCTTTCCTTCGTAGGGAATCCCGGCCTCGATGAAAAAGAGGCGCTCGCCATCGGCATCAGGCTCCTGGATACTCTCTCGTACCTCCATCAGCAGGTCCCTCCCATCATTTTCAGGGACCTCAAGCCTGCCAATATCATGCGCTCAAAGCAAGGGAACATTTATCTGATAGACTTTGGCATTGCCAAGGTTCTGAGCGCCCGCCAGAAGGGGGCAAACCTGGGCACGGCCGGTTATGCGCCCCCGGAGCAGTATATGGGGACTGTCGATGAGCGCTCTGATATTTACAGCCTTGGCGCCACGCTCCACCATCTGCTCACGGGACGCGATCCCCGCAATGGCGAGCCATTCACCTTCCCTCCCGCAATGTCCCTGTGCCCCGCCATCAGCGAGGCGCTGGAAGCGGCGCTCCTCAGGGCGCTTGAAAAAGACACCCGCCGCCGCTTCAAAAGCGCGGCAGAAATGCTTGAAACGCTGGTGGCTATTAACGAAGGAACTGCCACTTCCGACAGGAGCTTCAGGGATATCGCCATTTCATCCGGTCATTTAAGAAAAGACAGCGGCTCACGCGACGACGCCAGACTGAGGGCCCACCTCGCGATGGGCGCCAGGCATATGGAAGGCGGCCGCTTCTTTGAAGCGCGTCAGCAATTTCTTGAATCCCTTAAACTTGGTGAAGACAGTGAAGAAGCCCTGCTGAATCTTGGGAAAGCCTCGCTGAAGCTCAATCTCTTTGAAGAGGCGAAGGAGGCTTTCTCAAAGGCGCTGCGGCTTGATCCTTTCTCTGCGGAGATAAATTTTTTCCGGGGATTGTGCGAGGACCTCAAAGGGGAAAAGGCGAAGGCCCTTTTCTTTTTTCAGAGGAGCCTCTCTTTTAACGCCCTGAGGACCCGGGAGCTCCTCCGAACGCATACCGGTCTTGATCTCTGCGGCTCATGCTCCAGCATCATATCGCAGAAAGCACGGTTCTGCCGGTACTGCGGGAAACCCTCCGGCAGCATCCCGGGTGCCTCTTTTTCATCCCTTTCAATATGCCAGGAATGCGGCGCTGAGTTTGCCAGTGAGATCCCTGACAGTTTTTGCAAAAAATGCCTGAAGACAATGGGTTTCTGAGGAGGAGCCGTTGATGAAGCTTTTATACTATAAATGCTTTGACTGCGACAACAGGTGGATTGATTTCACCGGGAAAGGCAAAGAGACCCGCTGCGGCCTCTGCGGAAAACCGCATATTTCCGAGCCTGTCTTTATCAGCAAGATAAGAAGGACCCTCGAGGTGCTCAACGAGGAAGTGAGAAACCTTGAAATCGCCCCTCACACCGGCAGGAGCAGAAGCACTGTCCTCTATGACATGTATCTCGAGGTCGCCCCTGTTATTCTGGAGCGCTCCCACCGTATTTTCTCGATTGCCATTGATGAGATATGCGAGGGGCAGTATTCCTCCGACGTGATGAGCCGCCTCACTCTCAGCCTTGTGGCCCTTGCAGACCTTGGCTTCTCAATTCCTTCGGCCCTCATGGCCCATATTCTCTCCCTCTCTCTGGTGCTCAGAAACCATGACAACCGCTTCCAGCGCTCCAACGACGAATTCCAGCAGATTTCCCAGGTCCTGGAATATTCCCTCCTCTCCAAAAACCTCATGACTTTTCACATGATCATCAAGCTCCTTGATTTCTACAGGGCCATGGAATGGAACGGCCTCACCCTGCTCAAGGAATGGCTTGCCGCTATTCACCTCATGAACTACCAGAACCTCATGAAAGAGCAGAAGAGCTCTCCCGATGATTCCGGCCAGGGGAAGCTGAACCTGGCCTGCTACCATCTCATGGAGGCCCGCCGCCTGATTAACGAGTGGGAGCATCAGCAGCTTCATAAAAAGATCCAGAGAAAGATACATGAAATAAATGAAGCTCTTGAGCAGCAGAAGGGTGAACCCATGGAGGGCAGGAATATCAATGAACCCGGGGGGCTCATTGACACCCTCAAGATAGATAAAAGGATTGAGGTCATTGGGAAGCTCATCAGCGACGGCATAGAGAGGGGAACTTACCAGCTCGTCGGTGACAATGCGTGCAGCGAGGGAAGCCTCCAATTCATTGAAAAGCTCATTTTCATGGGGCCATCGATTCTCAACGAGGAGCAGAAGCGGGAGATCCTCTGGGGAAGCCGTTTCTTCCCCGAGAGTGTTATTCACTTCGCCACCGCCACCTGCCAGTTCATTCTTGATAAGAAAGCTCTGTCAACGCAGCTTCTTCTCGAGCACCTGAAGAAAACCTCAAAAGCGGTGAAGACCTTGCTTGGAAAATCAATTGAATGGCTTAATGAAGTGGGTAAAGACGATATTGAGCTGCTGAATTCATTTATCGTGTGGGGACCGGACGAGATTCTGATAAGGGAGTTCCAGCGGGAGGACAAGGACAGGGGGACATGTCAAGAGATAAAGGAGGCCGAGGAGTAGCCATGTTGTACCGTATGGAAACAACTGCCGGATCCTTATGGATAAGGATGTTTCCCCGTCAGGCGCCTATGAGCTGCATAAAATTCAGAGAATTGTGCACAAGAGGCTTCTACCGGGGTAAGGAATTCTCAGCTCCCATCCAGGGGAAAATGATTCTTCTCCCTCAGAGAGATATGCAGGGTGACGGCGATGAAGAGGATAACAGCATGCTCCCCCTCGCAGGATCACTGGGAACCTACAAGAACTGCTTCTGTTTCCTTCTCCAGGATGGTTCCGAGGAGGTGACCGTCATAGGACAGGTATGGAGCGGCGCAGAGCGTCTCATATCCCTTGATGAGAGCATAAAAATCATTGATATCAAGGAAATAGAGCCCTACGAAGTCCCCATAGCCCTCCCCTCGTCGGGATACCCGGAAATCGATGAGAAAAGCGATTATTTCTCCTTTGCTTACAGGAGCCCTCATTTCTTTTCCTGGGGAGTGAGCCCGAAAGGAACCCGTTCCTATGCCTTTTACGTGCTCTCCACTCCTCTCGGCCACTTTCCCCTTCTCACCTCCATCAAGGGTAAAAGAGTGCTCTGGACCAAGGTTCTCTCTCGGCTCCTTCCCCACAGCTCCCTCCTTGTCATGAAACGAAAACGCTTTGATACGCCTCTCAAGATAGCACTCTCCGATGAAGGCACAATCTGCCTCCACATTCCCCATGACAACACAATAGTTATCCTTGACGAGAAGGGATTCAAGGTGGAAGAGTTCAAGATTCCCGCGCAGTCTGTCAAGGGGGACCGCTGGGAGCTGAAAGATTCCCACATCCTTGCAGGATCTGGGAAAGACAGGATCCTGCTGCGCCAGATCTCCGTCCTTGATGATGAAGAGACAAGAGACCGGCTCATGCTCTTTGAAACAGAAAAGAATTCTTTCCACCAGATCCACGAGATGAAGTACAAGGCTTCAGAGAGCGCCCCAGGCGGTTTCGAGCGCTCGACGTACATTTTTTCCCAGAATCTCCATTATGTAGCCTTCCTGGGAACCCGGAACGAGAAGGACGACACCCTTATTATCACCGTAATGCTCTTTAATACTGAAGAAAAAACCATACGCATCTTTCCGGACCTTCCTATAAAATCGCTGGCAGACTGTGACCTGAAAACAGAGGAATACGCCCTGAGCGGCAGCATCAGCAATGCCGGAGATGTCGGCATTCTTTTCACCACCCTGCACAGGCGGAAACCCTTCGCCATCTGGGCGGTCTTTGACCATGAAAATACCATGCTCTTCAAATCGCTGCTCTTTGAGGGCTCCCTCCACCCCGACAGCACCATCCAGTATTTTCAGACAGAGAATCTTCATGTCATCGGGAGCATTAGAAAAGATGCCGCTCAGGATCTCTTTATCTTTGACTGCTCGGGAAAACTCCTGGAGCAGTTCACCATTGAAAAGCCTCCCAGGACGCAGACCCGTATCTTTCTGGATGAGAAAAGAGGACAGCTCCGCTTCTCCATGATGAGCAAGGTTAAGGAGGGAGAGCGAAATTCTTATCATTTCATGGACCGTACCATTGCAATCAGCGCAACTATCGGGTCAGTGGCCTCAAGGGAGGAGCTGAGAAGGCAGAAGGTGGCCGATTATGCCGGGAGCATAGAGACTCTCAAGTCACTGGAAGAGAGAAAAAGACAGCTCGAGCACCAGTTCAAGTACGGCTCCATCGGGGAGAAACAATACCGCTCAGAGATGGCTCATATAAAGGAGAAATCAGGAGAACTCTTCAACAGTGACGAAGAACTGCCTCCCCAGCTCCCTAAACAATTGAGGGCCGGGTATATCGAGGGCATCATATCGTGGAAACATTATTACGAAGGGATGAAAGCCCACAACAGGAACCTGGTGCTCCTGAACCGCGAGGAACGGCCCCTGTACCACCTTACCATTCCGGAACACTATTTCCAGTGAAGGAGCCGCCATGGAAAGAGAGAAAGACTGCTATTTCGTTGTAGGAGCCGCGCCGCTTTCTACAGAGGAAGAAATCCTGAGAGCTTACACGATAAAGGCAAGGCTAATCTGTCCTCACCAGGATCCCCGCCTCAAGCTCTGTGCAAATGAGAGGATGGAAGAACTTGTTGACTGTTTCAATATTCTCTACGACAAAGCATCGAGAAGCGAATATGACGGTCATCAGCGCTTCCAGACAAGAATCGGCAGGGAGGGAGAGACCGTGGAGAAGAGCGACGAAGAAGCACAGCGGCGCACAAAGCCGGGAGCCTTTGAGAGAGCCATTCCTGATAATGAGAGGCAGGCAGAGGTGCACTTCAAAATGGGACTCTCTATTCTTTCCGGGTTTTCTGACATGGAGAAAGCATCAAGGGAGTTCGCTCTCGCGGTGAAATATGATGAGCACCATATGGGAGCCTGCTACAACCTGGGCCTCATGGCATACCGACAGGGAAATTTCAAGGAAGCCCGGGGCTGGTTTCAGGAATATCTGAAAAGAAAGATAGATGATCCCGATGCATTGAAAATGGCGGCCTCACTTGAAGAGGAACAGGCCCCGTGATCACTGCTGCCCCCCGTAAACGAGGAGCATTGCTGCCAGAGCCTCATGCTTTTCCTTCAATGCAAGGCCAAGGGGCGTCCACTGGTCAGGTGTCGAATCCCTCACATTCACAAGGGCACCCCTCAAGATCAGTATTTCCGCGATATCCTTATGGCCGTTCATCGCCGCGTAATGCAGAGGCGTCTTCCCCGTGGAATCCTTCACCTTGGGATCACACCTGCGGGAGAGCAGGTATTCCACCGCTTGTTTCCTGCCATTGGCAGCCGCCTGGTGGAGAGGGGTCTTGCCGGAGTAATCCCTCGCCTCCAGCAGCGATTTATCCACATCCGCCAGAGTCTTCATCCCCCCGAGATTTCCCTGGCCGGTCAGCACATGCATTGTGCCGCATCCGGCCAATCTGAGAACAACAATCAATATTATGACGGAAACAACGAATATACCTATCTTTCTTGCCATGCCGGACCTCGCTTACTTAAGTCAATGCCCTCTCCCTCGCGGGGAGAGGTATGTTCATGATCTCCCTCTTCAGCTCGTCAAGCGAAGGTCCCAGCAGGGGAGGGACAAGCCGTGACAGGGAACGGTAGGTGCCTCGAAATTCCAGCGCAGTGTAAGTGATATCGGACTTCATCATGCGGCGCTCGAAATCAGGCGAAAAATGACCCACTTTGACAAGCGAAACAGGGGGGGAGAGGGAAAACACCTCGTGATAGTGTTTATATATTGAGAAAAAAGAGGGATCAGCATTTTCATTGCCGTCTGTCACTATGATAAGATGCTCATAAGGCACGCCCTCTGAGATAAGTGCTTCTAAAGCTGATCCGATACTCGTCGGGCCGCCGGGGGAGAACTCCGAAAAAATCCTGTTCCACCCTTCATAAGAAGCACTCCCGCTTTCAATTTTGAAAGCCCTGGCGTCAAAGAGATAAACCGAACACCTGGCTGACCCGAGAGCTGCCATGAGCGCTGCAGTCATTTTACCCGCAGTGAGGGCCCCGTCAATGCTCCCTGACTTGTCAACAAGGAGCGCGACAGGCTTCCGAATCCGCTCCTCCTTCAAAGCCATCTCACTTATCAGGGCGCTGATCTCCCCCTCATGGTCAGGGGGCTCCTCAAAGGTGCTCATCATCATCCTCTTATGGCCATGAACGGACCGCCTGGGGATTATGGGAAATGGTCCGACTTTCTCCTCCAGGAGGGCTCTCACCTCGTCGCTTTTCAAAAAGCCCCGCTGCAAGAGAAGGGGCAGGCTGCACCTTATCTGATCATGGGGCGCCTTCTCCAGGAGTCTCAGCACAAGAGAGGAGGTGAGAAATTTTATTGTCTTGAAACATATGGGGAGTGGCAGGCCATTTTCATTGATGAGCCTTTCGATTACCTCATCTTCATCTTCAAGGGAGAGCCTCTTGAGGGCATAAAGAGCGCTGCCGGGCGGGGGATCACCGCTGAAGAGAATAGCCTGGACCCGCTCCGAGGGCTTCACATGCAGCGAAGCATACAGGTGCTTGAGATACCGGCGGCTCTCAAGGGTAGCCAGCTCAAATCTTTTCCTGTCATCCTCGAGGGCCTTCAGAAAATGTATCACCGCAGTACGGGCACTCCGGGGGAATTTCTTCTGCACTCTCTTGCAGTAGTCAACAACCCTCGAGACTTCCTGGGGGGGAAGCTGCTGGAGGAGCACGAAGCTGGCCTCGCGGTGCTCTGGAAGAGCGCCCGAGAGGAGATGGGCGAGAAAGATGTCTTTGTGCTCCCTCACCTCGCCATGAAGGATATACCAGCAGGCAAGATGGCCATAGAAAAGGGGATCACAGGAAAGTATGCTGTTATGAAGCTTCTGAAGTACTTCAAGCGAGCGGTGCAGGTTGACCAGAAAGGTGTTGAGCATGGCCTTTCTGAGCTCCTCACCCTTGAGGGGACACTGCTCAAAGCCCGGAGAGACGTTACCGCCTGCCCGGGAAAACGCGAAAAATACCGGATATCTTGTCATCACACCTCGAATGAAAATGCCCGTACGAGTTATAAAAGCTATTTCGCCACATAGGGATTCGAACCCCTTCCTCAGAAGAGGATACCTTGAAGTTTGTGAGCTTTTATGGTCATTGTACGGGCATTTTCATTATAGAATATCCATGGCGGTCTGTCAAATAACCGCATTGACAAAAATAAATATTCTGATATAATATGAAATACCTTAAGCCAAGTGCGGAGATGGCGGAACTGGCAGACGCGTACGTTTGAGGGGCGTATGGGCAACCGTGAGGGTTCGAGTCCCTCTCTCCGCACTCTTCTTATGTACCCCCGTATATTGACCCACATTATCCTCTCATCTCTCATGATGCCCTCTGGTATGCTCTTGAGTATAAACCCTGTCAAGCCTTGCCGCGAGCAGGGGGACGATCAGCACAGCAATGAGCGCGTCAGGCAGAAGATAGGTGGCGTTATACACCATTACATAGAAAAGAGGATTCTGCGGGAGGGCCTTGACAAAAAGCGACAGGAAGAGCACTCCAGATAGCACATGGCAGGCGAATCTCGCCCCGAAAGCCGAAAGGACTGCAAGAACATCCATGAGAGGGGAGCGTCTCTTCCCGGCGAAAAAGCCCGCCACAGCCGCTGCGCCAAAAGCGAGGGGATAGTCAAGGAGAAACTGCACGGGATGAATCACGAAGATACTCTGGGTAAAATGGAGAAGCCCGTATGAAACCCCGGCAAGAAGCCCCGGAAGGACGCCATAAAAGAGGGAAAAAAGGACAAGGGGGACCATCTCAAGCGAGACTCCTCCCCCCTGGGGCATATGGAGGATTTTGAAACAGCTCAAAAGCCACGCAAGCGCCACGGAAACGCTGCCTGATACCAGCATTTTCAGAGGGCTTTTCCGGTGGATCTTCCCTTCATGAAGCGTCACTTGCTCATCGCCGTCCCGCCCCTTCAGAAGAGCTTCCTGCTGTCGAGCAGAAAGGTCACGGGGCCGTCATTGACCAGATGGACTTTCATCATTGCCTGGAAAATGCCTTCCTGGACTCTGGGGGTATATTCATTGAGCTTCTTTATAAAATACCGGTAAAGTGAGTCCGCTTTCTCCGGCGGGGCCGCCTTGCTGAAGCTGGGGCGCCGCCCCCTCCTGCAGTCGCCATAGAGGGTGAACTGTGATATCACGAGGAGGGCGCCCCCGGTATCAAGCACCGAGAGGTTCATCTTTTCCTCGGAATCTCTGAAAACCCTGAGGTGGGCAATCTTTTCCGCCAGGTAGTCCGCATCCTTTTCAGCATCGTCATCCTCCACCCCAAGGAGTATGAGAAAGCCGTGGGATATGGCCCCGCACACTTTCCCGTCAACCTCGACAGATGCTTCTGTGACTCTCTGTATCACCGCTCTCATGGCAGGGCTCCTTACAGGTAGTCTTCCTGTGACGAGGCCCGGCCCACGGCGATTATGCCCTTGAGGTGCGAAAGCCTCTTGATGATGTCGTTGAGCTGCACCTTGTCGCCGACCTCTATGCAGAGGCCTATATGGGCCTTGCTCTTCTTGACCTTGGCGTTGCAGGCCAGGGCCGGCACCTTGGCCTCGTTCACGGCATTCATTACCGCGGCCAGGAGCCCGTCGCGGTCCCAGGCCTCGATCTCGAGCTCCACGTTATACTTGATATCCTTTCTCTTCTCATCCCAGCCCACTTCCACGACACGCTCCGTCTGAAGGGTGAGGGAAGGCATGTTGGGGCAGTTTCTCCTGTGGATCGAGATGCCCTTGCCCAGCGTGATGTAGCCGATGATGTCGTCGCCGGGAACGGGGCTGCAGCACTTGGAGAACCTCACCAGCACGTTGTCGATGCCCTTGACCTTGATACCCTGGCTCATCTTCTCCTTCTTCGAGGGGGCGCGCTTGGAGATAAGCACATCCTCCACGGGCTTGGGCATCTCGTCGCGGATCTTTGAGAGGACCTGGGGAAGGGAAGTCTCACCGTAGCCGAGCGATGCATAGAGATCGTCGAGGGTCACGAAGTTCAGCTTTGCAGTAACATGCTCCATCAGCTCGGTGTTTGAGAGCACGTTCTCGATGCGCTGCCGCTTGAGCTCCTTTTCGATGATCTCCTTGCCCCTTATGATGTTCTCCTCGCGGCGCTCCTTCTTGAACCACTGCCTGATCTTGTTCTTGGCATGGTTTGACCGGCATATCTTGAGCCAGTCGAGGCTCGGCGTGGCGTGCTTGGAGGTGATAATCTCGAGGATGTCGGCGTTCTGGAGGCTGTATTCAAGGGGGACAATCTTTGCGTTCACCTTGGCTCCCACGCACTTGTGCCCCACCTCCGTGTGGATCCTGTAGGCGAAGTCAATGGGCGTGGAGCCGGCGGGGAGATCGACGACATCGCCGCGGGGCGTGAAGACAAAGACTTCCGACTCGAGGAGATCGAGCTTCAGGTTCTCGATGTATTCCCTCGCATCCTTGGAGTCAAGCTGCCAGTCCACAATGCGCCTTATCCAGGGATAGATCTCCTTGGCAAGCTTCTCGTTCTTGTTCTCCTTGTAGGCCCAGTGGGCGGCAAGCCCGAACTCGTTGATGCGGTGCATCTCCCATGTCCTTATCTGGATCTCAAGGGGCTCGTCTCCGGGGCCGTATACCGTAGTGTGGAGGGAGCGGTAGCTGTTTGACTTGGGAACGGCTATGTAATCCTTGATCCTGTCCTTCATGGGAATCCAGAGGCTGTGCACAGTACCCAGGACCGTGTAGCATTCTTCCACGGTGTTCACGATAATCCTCACGGCAAAAAGATCATAGATCTCGGAAAAATCTCTTACTTTCTTGGTGAGCTTCTGGTAGATGCTGTAGAGATGCTTGGGCCTCCCCTCTATATGGGCCTTAAGGCCATGCTCGGCCAGTTTCCGCTCGATGATGGCGATGGCCTCGTGGATCACCTTCTCCCTGTCGGCCCTCCTTGCCGTCACCTTCTGCTCCAGCTCGACAAATTTTTCAGGCTCCAGGTGGGAAAAAGCCAGGTCCTCGAGCTCCCATTTTATTCTCCACATGCCGAGCCGGGAGGTGATGGGTGCAAATATCTCCAGGGTCTCCTTGGCTATGTATTTTCTCTTCTCGGGGGCAAGCGACGAGAGGGTCCTCAGGTTGTGGAGCCTGTCGGCGAGCTTTATCAGGATGACCCTTATGTCCTTGGCCATGGCAAGGAATATCTTCCTGAGATTCTCCGCCTGGCTCTCGGCTTTTGATTTGAATACGGGGCCCTGCTTGCTCTGCTCCTTGGAAGCGCTTATGGCGGTCAGCTTGGTGACGCCGTCAACAAGCATGGCGATCTCCTTGCCGAACTGCTTTTCTATCTCCTCGTAGCTTGCCACGGTGTCTTCTATGGTATCGTGAAGAAGACCCGCTGCAATGGAGGTAGTGTCCATCTGAAGGTTGGCAAGGATGGTGGCCACCTCGAAGGGGTGAATGACAAAAGGCTCGCCTGAAGCTCGCATCTGGCCGTCATGGAGCCTCGTGGCGAAATCATATGCTTTCCTGATGAGCTCCAGATCCGCCGAGCCGTTATAGCTCTTTACCGTGTCCAGGAGCGTTTCTATATTCATGGCATCCTCCATGGTTCCAATTTTTTATTATAGCACATCTGGAAGATGTTTTACAGACATGGGGGGGAAGGGCATCAGGAATCACCTATACGGCAAGGATCTCACTTATGCACCGCACATATGGAGGATGATTTACAGACATGAGCGGGAAAAGCATCAGGAATCACCTATGCGGGCAAGGATCTCCCTCTTGCACAGCTCAAAATCCTCACGGTAAAGGTCCCTGAAGCGCAGGAAGGAATCCCGCTGCCTTACCAGCGATGAGAAATACCTGGATTCAATGAGGCCCTCCTCGGTAAGCTCTTCACCATTGCAGAGCCTGTAGCCGTCACTGTCCTTTTCCACGAGGCGAAGCTCCGACAATATCTTCAGGGCCACCTCGAGGGTCACTTTCCTTATCTTTTCATCACCCAGCTTCTCCACCACGGCTTCAAGCCTGTCCTGAAAAAGGTTCCGGGAGCTCATGTGATGAAGCGCCCCCTGAATCCTCACAAGCATCTCCACAGAGGGGATCACAAGATCCTGGATGCTCATCTCGTAGGCAATCTCTTCATCGCTGAAAAGGAAGTGCACTCTCCTCGCATTCCTGAACCAGCGGTGGGAAAAATGGGAAAATGAAGGGGGCGGGGAAAAGAGCACAATGTCCTCTACGGGACTGCACTCCTCTCTCTGTTCAAGAAAACTCATCACTGCAAGAATTTTTCCATCAGTTCTCGGGATGATCCCTTCCCTTTTGAGCTTCTGCTCAAGAGCCGTTTTCTGACGGGGAGTCCTCACCAGAATAAGGCCAGACAGGGCATATCTGATTATTTCCCTCACGTAGCCGGTCTTTTCCATCACATTCCTGGAGTTAATGAGAAGGGGACCTTTTTCACCGCCAGGGGCTCCCCGGCCCCAGGGCCCCGAAAAAAATTCCCGGGGCTCCCTGCAGATGAGATGGGAGTTCCTGTCAGGATACAGTATATCCTCAACCTTGAGGCTCACGGCCCTCCGCCCCTGGAAGCTTTCCAGCTCAGGGGTCACCACCATGTCGTAGAGGACTTCACTTTTGAGGAGAAGGGGCAGAAGACGGGCCTTCTTGAAGGCGATTGCTTTCACTGACACTTCACCCTGCCGAAGATGCAGCTTGAGGTGAGAGCCTCCTCCCACGCACCTCATGTCGCCGATCCTCATTCCCCTTGCAATAAGCAGAGGGGGAGGATTCTTTTCTCCAAAGGGCTCAAAGAGCTCAAGCTCCCTGACGGAGACCATATCAAGCTCGTCGAGGGAAACCTCGCAGTCGGCGCTGTGACAGGGTCTTTCCTTTACCGCCCGGTCCGGTGCCTCTCTGAGCCTCTCCTTCAGGGCAGGGATATCCTCCCTCTTAATCGTGAAGCCCCCTGCAGAGCGGTGTCCTCCATATTCCCTGAAGAGATCGGAGGCGTTGGAGAGGAGCTCATAAATATTGTGGCTGTTAAAGGCTCTTGCCGAGCCCCTCCCCGTGTCACCGGAAAGAGCTATGAGAAACACAGGCTTCCCGGTAAACTCCGAGAGGCGCGCGGCCGTGATGCCTATCACGCCGGGATGCCAGGTGTCGCTCTCCATCACGAGCACTTCATCTTCAAGGAGCCGGGGCATTTTTTCCAGAGAGAGGAAGAGCTCCTTTCTTATCCTCTCCTCCACTTTCTGCCTTTCGCGGTTGAGGGTGTCAAGCTCATGCACTATCCCGCCGGCTTCCGCGGAATCCTCGCATGTGAGAAGCTCAACGGCTCTTGATGCCCTTCCCATTCTGCCGGCGGCGTTAATGCGGGGTGCCACCTTGAAGGCGATATCCTTCACGGTGAGGCCTGCCTGTTTTCTCAGGGCTGCCTTCAGGAGCTCCTTGATTCCCGCCGCCTCTGACGAGGCAAGCACCTTCATTCCCTCTCTTACAAGAATTCTGTTCTCTCCCACAAGAGGGACCACGTCTGCAATGGTGCCAAGGGCCACAAGACCAAGAAAATCCCGGGGGAAAGGAAGTGACATATCGAGCGACAGGGCCTCGATGAACTTGAAGGCGAGGCCCACACCGGCAAGCTCCTTGAAAGGAAAAGCGCAGCAAGGCTGCCTGGCGTTGATTATTGCCTCCGCTTCGGGAAGCACGGGGGGCACCTCATGGTGATCGATGACCACGGTGGAAATCCCCAGGCTCTTTGCAAGGCCTATCTCCCGGTGGGCCGCCATGCCGCAGTCAACGGTGACAATGAGGGAGATGCCGTCACGGCGGGCCTGTTCTATGGCCTCGGCTGACACGCCATAGCCATCGTTCACCCGGTGGGGGATGTAGTAATCAACGCAGGCGCCCAGGCGGCGGAGAAACTGCAGAAGCAGCGCTGTTGAGGTGACGCCGTCAACGTCATAATCGCCGAGGATCCTTATGGGCTTTCCATCCCTGAGCGCTCCCCGGATAACATCGATGGCCCGGAGCATCCCTGACAGAAGCAGGGGATCGTGGCGGTCATCAAGAGTACCGAAAAGAAAGCTTCTTGCCGGTGAGGGATCGGAAAAGCCCCTTGAGAGAAGAAGGCGCGCTGTGAGGACCGAGACTTCCAGCTCCTCTGAAAGCCACTTCTCGCAGTCATTCTCCCGGGGGGAAACCCTCCAGGCTGAGCTCTCTTTCAATGACAGGGATATCATCGGCTGCCCTGAAGCGCTGCTTTCACAAAGGTGATATTCTTTTTCATCATGGCATCATAAGCGTCGGGATAGGTGGATCCGCTCTGCATGGTGGCGAGGTAGAAGAGCGGCAGGCCTTCGTGGAGGGCTTTCTCCTTCTGGGGCGAGACCGCGGTACCCGCCTCGAGAAACACGGCCTGCACTTTCTGAGCGGTCACCAGATCCTTCAGACTCTCCAGTGCGTTGCTTCGCTCCGCTTTATTGAGAGTGATGTTGCCTACTACTTCCAGGCCATAGTCCCGGGCAAGATAGTCAAATATATCGCCTTCCAGCACAACCCTTCTATTGGAGGCATCTTTCACCGCTTTGTCGAGTGAATCGCCAAGGCCTTCAAGAATCTTGACGTACTTATCGGCCTGCTTGTTTATCTCCTTGGCCCCCTCCCTGTCAATCTCTCCTATGGCTTTCTGAATATTCCTCACCTGCAGGATCGCCTTCCTGGGACTCATCCATACGTAGGGGTTGAGAGACGACGAAGGATTCTTCAGGTTAAATGCCTCTATCCCTGATGAACAATCAAGGATCTTGATGTTGGGATTCACCTTGCTCACGGCATCGACCAGAAAGGCGTCAATCCCCAGTCCGTTTATAATGAGCATATCTGCGGCGGCCACTTCTTTTGCCCTTTCTTCCGAGACGCGGCACAGGCTGGGATTGCTCATATCATCCCTGATCACCACCTCAAGGGAGATATTTTTCCGGGAGGTGATGACATTGGCAGTGAAGCAGTACACAGGGAGAAAGGAGCAGTATATCTTGAGCGGGGGGCCGGGCGCTGATTCCTCTACCTTGGTCTGCTGATCGGGCCCCATGCAGGAAGCGATACAAAGGGCGCCCAGGAGCGCCGCACAAATGACTGCAAGCTTTTTCCACATACTACTCTCCCTGTCGCGAGGAAACTTCTCAAAAGGAACGAAGGTGCTGTGGCAGATGTCGTTATATCTCTTGCGGAGCGGAAAGCTAGAGCTCCTCGAGTATGATGTTCACTATCTCCATCTCATCAATCTTTTCCACGATCCTGAGATTTTTCTCCACCTGCTTTTTCAAGCCCATGTCACGGGCTGTCCTCAGCGCAATCTTGAAATTGACGAGAGCCTTTTTCATGTCTTTCATTTCGAGGTAGAGAAGCCCAAGCTCATGATGGGTTTCAATAAGCCTCGTGGTAGGCTCTTTCCACCCCAGAATCTCCATGCTCTCGGTAAAAAAGCGATAGGCACCGTCATAATCCTTTTTCTTCCTGGCGATGATGCCGGACAAGGTTTTCGCAAAAGCGATATCGGAGCTCTGGGGATACTTCTCAAGCACTTCAAGGGCCATACGGGACATTTCATCGGCTTCCTTCACCAGGTCCTGCTCAAGGTAGGCATTGCAGAGGTCAATGTAAATCCTGCCCATGTTCACCGTGTCCTGGAGCTCCTTGAAGCGCTCAAGCCCCTCCCTGAGGTACGAGATGGCCTCTTTCCCCTGGTGGATGTGGAAATAGCTCAGCCCAAGGTTCCTGTAGGTGTAGGCAAGAGCCCTGTTGTTGCCGAACCTCTTGCACATCTCCATGTCCTTCAGGTGGTATTTTACGGCGTTCTCATAGTCTTCTTTCTGCATGAACACGTTGCCAAGCTTCCCGTAAATGGTAGCCGCCTCGGCATCGGCGCCGAGATCGGTGCATATCTTCTCGGTTTTGCCCATAAAGAAAAGCGCCTCGTCGAGCTTCTGCACGTCAAGGCAGAGCTGGCCGATGCTGTTATAGACTTTCGCCATCCCGAAGAGGTAGCCCACGTGGCTCACGATCTGCAGGGCCTTCTGGTGGTAGCTCAGGGCTTCGCGGTAATTGGATTTTATGCTGTGGATCACGCCGATGTAACGGTATGCCTCGGCCTTTTCCAGGCTGTCCTCCCTCCCCTCGAGAATGGTGATGGCCCGCTCATAGCTCGAGACGGCGTCATCAAATTTTCCCTTGCGGAAGAACTGGAGCCCTACCTGAATTATGGCGGCAGCCTTGATGATCCGCACCTCCGCCGTCTCCTCCATGTTCTTGAGAAGCTCCATGCACTGCTCAATGAGCTCTTTCCCTTTCTGGTGGTCGCCCATCCTGGAGTTGATGGCGCCGAGATGGTAATAGGAAAGGGCGCACTCCTCGGGGATATTGTCTATCTTGGCTGTTTCCAGGGCCTCTTCAAAGAACCTGATGGACTCGGCATATTCTCCCTGGAAGCTCAGGAGCTCCCCCTTGTTGATAAAGACATTTACCAGCTCATTCTTTGCATGGAGGGAGCCTTTGAGGCTTATTGCCTTGTCGAGGGCCTCCATCGCGGACCTCCATTTCCCGGTGATCTTCTCAATTTCGGCTTTCCTGGAGAGGAGCAGCACCTTCTTATCTGAGGCGGCGGGAGAGGATCCCGAGGCTTCAAGAGAACGGGAGGCCTCGGAAATCTCCATGAGGGCCTTCTCATACTCAAATGCCTGTCTCAATTCCTCCGCTTTCTCAAGTTTTTCCTCTATATACCTGTCAAGCTCCGTAGTTGCCGTTGTACCCTGTTCACTGTTTGCTTTTGACTGCTTTCCCATAAAAATCTCCTCACCGATAATTGAAGAATATATACGCGATTCCAGATATATTTCTCTAAACAGAATGGAGGTCTTCTTTTAATTCTTTATGGGCGGTGGTAATCCTTCCGCCTTGCCCATTATTTTCTGAATGTTCCTTATGAGAGGCTTTTTCTCTTCCCTCTCGAAACAATACCTTGAGAGGGAAAGCCATGGAGAAAGCATTCCATGGTAAGCGAGGAGTGGTTTCCTGTGATGAAAAAGAGCCTGCGGAGCATCCTGCTGTGCCTGGCGATATTCCTGGCCGTGGAAGCCTTGCCGCTCTCTGCATCCCCGGAGGCATTGATAAAGGCAGAGGCACTGGTGAAAGAGGGCCGGATCAAGGAGGCCATCAGCGAGTACCTGAATGCCGCACGGCAGGATCCGGCCTGTGCAGAAGCCTATGACCGCCTTGCCTACCTCTATATGACGGAAGGACGTCGCCAGGAAGCCGAAGAGGCGGCCCGACATGCCCTCAGCCTCAAAGCCACGCTCCCTGTCTCAAACAATATCCTGGGAATGTTGGAAGAGCGCCATGGAAACCTGGCCACCGCTGAGGAACTCTATAAAAAGGCGATCCAGGAGAGCCCCTCCTACTCAAGAGCTTACAATAACCTGGGAAACATCTGCCTCAAGCGCGGCGACTTTCAGAGGGCCGAGGAGAACTACAGGAAAGCCATCTCATATGAAGAAGGCCTCGCCATGGCCCACAACAATCTTGCCTACACCCTTGAGTTCGAGGGGAACCTCAAGGATGCGGAGAAAGAGTACGAAAGGGCGCTTGCGCTTGAGCCGCGCCTTGAGATAGCATCCCTTAACCTGAAGAGGCTCCGGGCAAAAGCCTCTCAGCCCCCGGCGACGGAAGAGGACCGCAGGATTGCTGAGAGCATATGCGCCTACCGCCTGCCCGAAGGATTCCGCCTGCTCAAGGGCCTTAAGCCGGATGACGGCGGGAAAGTCGCCCTTTTTGAATACCGTTATTACCAGAGAGTGATTCTCAGGGAGCTTCCCGCGGACTCCCCTTTCAACGAGGCCGTCTTTACCCAGATGATCATGGAATACAAAAAAGAGCTCCTGAATCTCCTTGAAGGCCTTGTCTCGATGAAATCCATGAAAATCACGGGTCAGGGCTATTACACCGTGGGGAAGGAAAAGGTCCTCGCGGTACTGACGGAATCAGAATCTGAAGGGACTTCCGTTGACGGGATGTTCACCCTTGTCACCCGCCCCCCCCGCAACAGAAGCATCCTCATCGTCTCGCTGGCGCCCAAGGGAATGTTCAGGAAGGACGTGAGCGAGCGGTTTCTGAAAGGCATTACCTTCGAGAAAAAGGGGTGAATAGCTCTTCTGTGCCACCGTCACCGCGCTATCTGAAAGCATATCACAGCGGCATGCTCAGGGAGAGCACCAACAGGGCTTACGCACTTCTTGCAAGGTGCCGGCTCTGTGCAAGATTTTGCGAGGTGGACCGCACCGCCGGCGAAAAGGGATATTGCAGCATCACCGACAAGGCCGTCGTCTCAAGCTACGGGCCTCATTTTGGCGAGGAATCGCCTCTGGTGGGCCATGGGGGATCGGGAACCCTCTTTCTCACTTCATGCAATCTGCTGTGCACCTTCTGCCAGAACTACGAGATTTCCCACCTCAGGCAGGGTGAAGAGATGGGGCCGCGGCAAATAGCAAGAATCATGCTGTCGCTCCAGAGGAGGGGGTGCCATAACATAAATTTCGTGACCCCTTCCCACCAGCTTCCCTTCCTTCTCGATGCCCTTGGCATTGCAGCCGAGGGAGGCCTCACCATCCCCCTGGTCTGGAACTGCGGCGGATATGAGTCGATGGAATCCCTCTCCCTCCTTGACGGCATTATTGATATTTTCATGCCGGATTTCAAGTTCTGGAGCATCGGGCCCGCCCTGGAGCTCCTCAATGCCTCAGATTATCCGGAAGTCGCCCGGAAGGCTCTCAAGGAGATGCAGCGCCAGGTGGGAGACCTGGTCATGGATGAAGAGGGAATCGCCTTCCAGGGCCTTCTGATAAGGCACCTGGTGATGCCCGAGAATATATGCGGGACAGAGAAACTGCTGCAGTGGATAGCCAGGGAGCTCTCCCCTTCAGCATATGTGAACCTCATGGCGCAGTACCGCCCATGCTTCAGGGCAGGTGATTACGGTCCGGCACGGAGAGGCATCACTGACAGCGAATATCGTCAGGCCCTTCTGTGGGGGAGGGAGCAGGGATTGAGACTGGACACAGACAGCTCTCCCCGCCATAAAGCTTTCAGAATATGGGACTTTCTTGACAATGGAGAGGGCCGGTGATTGCCCCCCCGGAGAAAAGGAATCGTCCCCTGGAGGGAAGAATCTTACCCAGAGAAACAAAGAAGAGGTGACCAATGGATCCACAGGAAAAAGCAGCCATTTTTGATAACCTGGCAAAGATTGATTTCCTTACCGGCGTGGCTCGGGAAAAGCTTGATGAGCTCTCCGAGAAGCTCGTAAGGATCTCTTTCGATGCAGGCGATCATATCCTCAAGGAGGGAAGAGCAGGTGGGGCCTTCTTCATACTTGTCTCGGGAACGATCTCCATCTGGGCTGAAGGCAATGAAGGCTCCAGCATGAAGCTCAGCGAGCTTACCCCTTACTCCTACTTCGGTGAGATAGCCCTTCTCACCAATACGAGAAGAACAGCTACCGTAAAGGCAGAGAGTGATGTGGTGGTCTACATGCTCGGCAAGGAGGCTTTCAACTCAATCCTTATCTCTGACGCCTCCATCAGGCAGAGGCTTGAGAAAGTCGCGGGAGAGAGAAAGCACGAGACTGACAAGGTGCTGTGCGTCGATCCAGAGGCCTCGCCTGCCTTTTTCTCAAATCCCATAGGGAAATAGCAGACACTTCTTTCCTTCACCGGCGGGCCTCACATGAGAAACCAGTCGATCCTGTCCTTGTATTCTTTTACCTCGAAATTCTCCCCGGAAAAGAGCAGGTTGGTAAGATAGGCCGCAGCCTTTGAGGTGGCACATTCAAACTCAGCGGGACTCTCGGCAGTTCCCCCCCCGGAGGCCATTTTCTCCCTCAGCTTTTTCTCTATATCTTCAACGGTGGCCTCAGCCTGGCTGTAAATGCTGCCGGGCTGAAAGCCCTCCCTTTCTCCCTGGTGGCCGATGAAAATGGTGGGTATGGAGAGGGCTCTTGACTCATAATGAAGGTTGTAGCCGGCATAGCCTACCAGGACGTCCACTCCCCTGAAAAGCTCGAAGAGAGGAAAGTATTTTATGTTGTGCCATATCTCATGAAAGTCGGTGAAATTATAGGGCGAGGCGAACCTGAGCACGTAGGCGTCGTTGTGGATCTGCATGAAGGCTTTCTCTACAAGCTTCATGAACCGCTGCGCCTCCTCCTTCTTCCCCGTCGCCACGCCGAGGACCACTTTCTCATCACCCTTGGCGAGGAGAATATCGCGGGCCGTCTCGCGGGAGAAGAGCTCATCGGCGTCGCGGATCAGCAGTGGACAGGCCACGAGCTCCATAGGATGATCAAGGGGCGGGAGGGCTTCACAGTCAATCACAAGGTCATAGTAAGACCGGGTATATTCGCAGAACTTGACAGGATCAATAAGATCATGAGGGATATAGCGCCTGAGCAGGATCTTCCTGAAAGCACCTCCCTCGAGAAGGGGAACCAGCTCGCCCCTTATGCCCGCAGGGTAAGAATCAACAACCAGCAGCTCGGGGTCCACCTCCCCGATAAGGCCCCTGATGAGGTTTCCAGCATGGTCATCGATCTCCACGAGGTTGCGAAGATAAATAAAGTGCACATCCTCAATCTCAAGAAGGTAATGAAAGGGAGAGTTTGTGAGAATCGCAATGGTGCCCTTTACAAACCTTTTCAGCTTTCTTGATATGGCGGCAGCCCTCGTGAGGTGGCCCATGCCGCCTCCCAGGCAGTAAAAGAGCACCCGCGCTTGCTGTATGTCAGAATCCAAGGGTACCTCCCTTTCTTCTCGTCAGGCTACCACCATTTTTCAGTCATGTCATCGCCTGACTCGCTCGATTCCTGCATCTTGCTCATCTCTATATAGAGGCTCTCCAGGTCAAAATTCTGCGAGGGAGCCTCCTCGCTCCTGCGGGACTTTCCCCCTTCAAAATCGGAGACCATGGTGTCGAAGGCATTGATATCGAGGTCCACGCCTTCCAGCGAGAGGTCAAGCTGCTCAAGGTCCTCGACAATCACCTTTTTTACTTCGGCATCCTTTTTTTTCTCATCCTTTACCACAATCTTCTTCATTTCAATCTCAAGTGAGTCGAGATCCCATTCATCGAGATCGGCCCTGGTTGCGGCAGGCGCCTCCTTTACCGGCGCGGCCTCCTCCCTGCGGGGCACCTCTATCCTGCCCACTTCCCTGATCTCGACGGCATCAAGCGCTTCGAGCAGTTCGTCAACATCTTCGTCATCTTCTTCCTTTTTCGGTGGCAGAGGGGAGGTCTCCTCTTCCTTGAGCGAAACTCGTGGTGATACGTCGGCTCCCTCTGCTTCCTGGTCAGGCACTTCATTGTCCAGAAGGGACAGGAGCTCGTCAACTTCCTCTTCATCGGCGGATTTCGGCATCCTGCTCTTGAGGGCGGTACCTGCTTCCTTGCCGGGCACCTCTTGATCGGACCCCTGAAAGGCTCCTGACTCCTTCTTCTGCTCCCTGCCGTGCTCCTCCGTGGCAGAGAGGGGAAGGGCCTGGGCGGCAGTCGGTACCGCAGTCTTCTCCTCCCTCTTGAGCATATTGACATTGATAAGCTTCATTTTCTGGAGCAGCATCACATAGGTCCACACATCATTGAGGAGGATATTCCCGAACTGCAGATCAAGGGCCATGAAGATCTCAAAAATCGAGTTCTCCCCGTTGATGAGGTTGTGGATCTCGCTGTATACGTTGAACTTCTGGCAGAGGGAATTGCTGGAGAGCCATTCCTTGGTGGCGCGGTGAATGCGCTGGTACACAGTCTTCTTGAAGATGCCCTTGAAGGGCGCCTGGATAATTTTTTCCGGGATCAGAATCTGGGCATCACGGTATTCCTTGGGAAGGGTATTAAGGCGTGAGAGCTCAAAATGAACCTCCTCGCCCCTCTCCCTCAAGGTCATCTCCATGGCTTTAAGCTCCTTGATGGCAAAAGCTTTTACCGACTTGATGATCTCATCGACGCGCTTCTCAAAGATTTTATCGTCATAATAGGTGAGGATCGAGTCAATGTTGAGCTCCTCTCTTTTGATAAGGTAGCTCGCTTTTCCCACCTCATTGTAGAAAGTGATGTCCAGGTCCCTGGGATGGGCGAGATAAAGGCGCTCAATGGCCTGCTTGAAAAAATTGTTAATCCTGTTGAGGGAGCCGGCCTTCTTGATAAGAAGGAGATGACGGGCAAAAGCAAGATCAGGAGAGACAAGAAAATAGGCCGAAGCCGCCGCAATGAGGCCTGCCCTGAGGAGCTCCGTGGCGTCGACATTTTCGGTGGAATCGAGGTTGGTCCCCCTGAAGATGTCGTCATGGGTGAGCATCACCGAGGGGATGTTAAAATAGTTGTCAATGAAAATAGTGTAGTCGCCCGGTCCCGAGATTGTCTGAAGCTCATACTGCAGGGGCCGCCTTGAGCCCTCCATCGAGACATAGCGGGAATTTTTCCCCACTATTTCTGCCACAGAGCCCAGAAGGTCCTCAAGAAAGCTCTCGGTGCTGAACGAGGGGGTGCAGACACGGAGGGGGGTCCCGATCCGGTCAGGCGATTCGCCGACAGAATCAAGGTTGATACAGGCCACTATGTTCTCCACCTTGTAATAATTCCAGTGAAGCCACGCAATGGGCCCGCTGTATTCGGGGACCCAGAGAAACCTTATGGTTCTCTTGTTTTCGGAAAGCTTCCTCTCCCCGGTGAGCTTCTTCAGGCACCGTGCTATCTCGAGCAGGAGGGCACATCCCGAAGCGTTATCATTGGCCGATGGCTTGGGGTTGCAGAGATGGGAGACAAAGAGCACTTCCTCCGGTTCTTCCTCGCTTCCGGGAAGGCATGCCTCAACGATGTCAAGGGTGCCGTCGCTGAGCTCGGCATTCACCTTGGCCATTACCCTCACTCTTTTTCCCTGGGCGAGCAGGCCCTTGAGCTGCTCTGCCCGCCGCTTGGAGATGCAGAAGCCGAAAGGTATCTGGTCCCTGTCGGCATCGATGGGCATGAAAGCGTCGTGGATGATCATATCGGAATAGTTGTAGGCCCGCTCATCAGAGGGATACCTTATGAGGCCCTGGACCTCGTATTTAATCATGTAGGGATAAATCTCACGGGCAGGACCCGTGGCCATGATGATGGCGTCCTTGACGCGCTCATCCTGGAACTGCCATTCCTCGGTCCCCGTACCGATGTCCACAAGGTCGGCCACCGTCACGGCGCTCTGAGAGTGGGCAATGAGGTAAAGGGGAATATCCTTGAAATCACAGAGAATCTCCTTATGGGGCTCGGTGAGCCAGAGCTCGGCATCGACGGCTTTCCAGGCAATGGGTGATTCCCAGTCCCAGTGGTTGATCTTCCCGTCAGCAGGGTACTCATTCATTGCAGCGTCGAGGTACCCATAGTCCACAAGCTTCTGCCTGATATATAAAGCAGCTTCATGAAATCCCGGAGAGGCCTGAATGCGATGATAGTGGCTCAAATGCAGGACATGCTCTTTCGCTTTTATTCCGGACAGCTCTTCAAAGAGAATGTCTACGAGTTCCTGCAACAGCATAAAAATCTCCAGGCTCTCAGAAAAAGAATAACAAGCCTCCCCTCTCCGGGAACATTCCCTTATTCGGAGAAGCTTTCCTCAAAATACCCATGAAACACTAAAACTACATGCTTCTACAGACGCACTTCTTCTCCTTTGAACCTGTTTTCTTTAAGAAGTGTTCAGTATCCGGGGATTTTTTTCTCTCCCTGATGATCGTCAACGCTGTTTCTGAATACGTACAAACAAAAAAGCAGAGAAACTCTGCCTTTCATAGGTCATTTCTGCTCCTTGTGGAGCTTTCTGTCTCTTCTCCCCCGCGGACCATACCCTTTTCCGCATTTCCCATCTGGTCGAGGCGCTTCTTTACTCTTTCTCCTTCAAGTGTATCACGATATGCCACCCATGTAAAGGGGGACAGACTCCATTATTTACAAAATTTTCATGTAAAAGGGGGGGCCCCGCCCGGAAAGCCCCGCGAGGAGATGGAGGGGAAAAGGGAGAAGAAGAACAGGGGTATTCCCCGGATTCTGAAAGGAGGCACCATGTCAGAACCGCTCGAGGAAACCACGATTCCCCCCGAGACACAGGGAGCAGAGCAGGCTTCCATCGCTTCAGTGACGCGACTCTTCATGGGGAGGCGCCCCCTTATTTATCTCACCACCTGTGAAGAGGACAGGGCTCTCGACATCGTGAGCAAGGCCTCACAGCTATACTCGGGAAAAACATTGCCTCTCCACCGATGGAGTCCCACCAAGGGGCTTGCAGGGGCTCATGACGCTCTTGCCTTCAGGGAACCCCTGGCGCTCCTCGAGCACATCGCCGCCCAGAAAGATCCCTGCATTTTTTTCCTCGGAGATTTTCATACCCACTTTCATGGAAACCCCGCAGTGACAAGGAAAATCAGGGATCTTTACTATGACCTCTTTGACAGGGATATCTTCATCGTTCTGGTGGGAAGCATAAGAGATATCCCTCCCGAGGCCGAGCATGAAATTGCCTCCATAGTCATCGAGCCGCCCGATATCTCCACCCTCAGGGACCTCATAAAAGCCGAAATTAAAAGGAAAGGCGCAGAGAAACTGGGGCTTGAGGAACAGGATATGGCAAATGCCGCAAGGACCCTCCAGGGCCTCACGCAGAGCGAGGCGCGCCATGCCCTTCTCTGCACCATCGCCTCGTCAGGCGGCAGAAACGACTTCATCAGCAACCTTCAGAAAGAGAAAAAGCTCCACATCAAGAAGGAAAGCCCCATGGAGTACATCTCCCATGTCACGCCCTTCGGGCATATCGGCGGCCTCAAAAACCTTAAAGACTGGCTCACCAAGCGCAAATCCCTCATGCACATGGAGGGGGCATATTCGAGCGAAATCATCCCCAAGGGCATCCTCCTCATGGGAATCGCAGGGTGCGGGAAAAGCCTCTCGGTGAAGGCTATCGCCTCACTGTGGGAGCTTCCCCTTTACAGGATGGACATGATCAAGATATACAGCGGTGTCTATGGAAAGCCCGAAGAGGCCTTCATCAACGCCTGCAGGACCATGGAGGAAGTGTCGCCTGCTGTGCTCTGGTTTGATGAAATCGAGATGGGCATCGAGCTCGGAGAGACACACAGCGGCGAGGCAGCGAGGATCTTCGGCTTCTTCCTCACGTGGATGCAGGAGAAAAGGCCCGGCCTGTTTCTTGCGGCTACGGCAAACCGCATCGATCTTCTCCCTGCGGAGATCCTGCGGAGAGGTCGCTTTGACCAGATATTCTTCATCGATCTCCCCACAGAAGATGAGCGGCTTGACATCTTCAGGATTCACCTGGAAAAGAGGGGGCACAACCCTGACTCCTTCGACCTCAAGCTCCTGGTGGACCTCACTGATGGCTGCAACGGTGCCGAGATCGAGCAATGCGTCATATCAGCGGTGGTGGAATCGAGGATAGGTGGGCGGGAGCTTACCCAGAAGGATATCATAGCCGCAAAAAGGCTTATCGTTCCCCTCTCCAAAACGATGGGCGAGCAGATCCGCAGGATCAAGCAGTGGGCCTTCAACAGGGCGACCCCGGCATCGTGATCCTCACCGGGAGTTTCTTATGGCGAATTCTATTCTCGAGGTGAGTCTCGTGATGATCCTGGAGGCGCTCTCCGTGGCTCCCTGCCTGTTCGTAACCCTGTACCCCGCGTAGTTGTTGGTCTTCTCAACAAGCTCGAAAGCCTCGGGGGAGCAGGTGAACTGAGCCTTCTCCGATTCTTCAAGCAGAGACGCCCCCCTGCTGTCAAGCACCTGGCATGAGCCTGTCACGGTGGCGACAGGGGGGCTTGGCCTTGTATCGGCAGAAAGGGCGAAAAAGCAGCGGATCTGGTACTGTCCTCCCTGGTCCTTGAGGGCGTTCTCGAGATAGTCCGCCAGGCTTTCCATGCTTTTCTCCACCCGGCCCCTGTCAAAATCAAGGACCAGCTCGTTGCCGCTCAGCTTCTCAAATACCGATATCCTTGAATAATGGGCTTCATAGGAGAATTTTATGGGGCCCTGCGTCTCTTTCGCCAAAGGATTGGGCCTTACAGGGACCTTTGTTCTTGTCACCGCGACAGTAGGCGAGAGATCGGCAAAGATCTGCTGCGTTCCTCCGGGGGTAAGCTCATAGGAATCCTTCCACTCCCAGTAATCCTTCTTCTTGAGCGTCACCATCACAGAGCTCCGGAAAGGCTTTACGGTATATTCCAGGGGAGTCATGCCTATTTCCTGGCCATCCAGCAAGACAGTGGCACTTGCGGGAGAGGAATCTATGGCGAGGAAGGCTGGGGGGATCACAGGAACAGTCGAAGGGCTGGGAATGGGGCTGGGGCTTGCCTTCGCGACAGGCGAGGGAGAGGGCTTTTTTGCCACGGCGAGCTCCTGTTTCTGCAGAAGAATATTCCTGACAAGCACCTCGCCGCCGGTGACAGTGACCTTCTCGCTGTAAGTCTCATAGCCGTCCTTCTGGATGGTCAGGCGATAATCGCCGGGCTTCCTGTCATAGACCTTCAGGGGAGAGAGGCCCAGGGGCTGCCCGTCAATGTTTATGAAGGCATCAGGGGGATCGGTGGTAATGTCCATCGAAGGCATTGACACGCCTATCTCGGCATTCAGAATGGCCTTGTCATTCTCCTTAAGCTCCACCGAGGCTATATAGGGCTGAAAGCCGCTTTTGGTGATCTTCACCATGTAGGCGCCAGGTGCAATATTTGAAGCCCTCCAGTTGGAGGTCGTATCAAGCTTTCCCTCTATGGGGGGAAAGTCCCCCAGCACCCTCTCAAGGAGCACATCGGCATCAGATACATTGCAGGTCACAAGGAGTTCTGCGCTGCCCTTGTTTTCCGCCATTCCTGCCCTGCCGGTCACGGAAAGAGAGACCTTCTGGCGGGAATAGTAAAGGTACGACGCAAGGTAGATGACACCGAAAAGGAACACCAGGATTGCTCCGAGGGAGAGGAGAAGAGCCCTGTTTTCCTGGACGAAGGGTTTGCGCCGCCCGAACAGAGGCTCATCGAGCCTTATCTCCTCTGGCGGGACAGGGGAGGGAATCAATGCAAGGGAAGCCTCCTCCTTTTCGGCAGCGGACTCCTCGTCGGTGAGTATGGGCTTTTTCTTGGTCACCTTTGAGGGCTCAAGGTCTTCCTCAAGAAACACTCCCGGAGCCTCTTCCCCCTGTTTCCTTATCTTCTTGAGCAGCTCTCCCGAGAGGACCGCTCCCTTCCTGAGATTCGCCGCGATAAACTTCCGTGAGACTTCACGGGCAGTGAACAGGGTGTTCCGTGTCCTGCGCGCCTTGCTCAGGTTGAAGCGCTCGTTGGGAAAATTCTTCTCCTGGTAAAGATACTCCATGTCATCGAGAAGCTCTCTCAAATCACCATAGCGCTCCGTCAGGTCCTTCTTCATGGCCCTCTCAATCATGTAGTTCAGCACCTCGGGAAGGGAAGGGTTAAGGGACTTCGCATGAAGGGGGGTTTTCTCCCCGATATTATTGTAAAGCTCCTCGTCGTTATGGCCCGCAAAGGGGTGGCTTCCCGTGAAGAACTCATACATGAGCACCCCAAGGGAAAATATGTTGGCGCTCTTTGTGAGAGGCTTTCCGTCCACGACCCCGGGAGCCGAGTAAGGGGTGAGGTTCTCAAACCTGTCGATATCAAGCAGGGTCCTCACCTTCTGCTCCCGGAAAAGATGGGAGCAGACCATGAAATCGGTGAGCTTGACGGTATTATCATCTGAGATGATAATGTTTTCCGGCTTGAAATTCCTGTGGAGGTAGCCATGATCATGGGCGCAGCAGAGAGCTTCGGCTATCTTCTGAAAAAGGTAGACTCCCTGGAGCACGTGAGTATAATAACGGCCGCTTTTCATAAACTCGGCGAGGGTTTTTCCCTTTGCGAGCTCTTCGGCAAGGTAAATCTGCTGTTCATGCTCAAAGCAGTCATAGAGCTCGGCGATAGACTCATGGGAGAAGCGGGAGCGCTTCTCCACCTCATCCAGAAAGTTCCTCACGGTATCTTCGAGCTGCACCCGCAGGAGAAGGGAGGGCACGATCAGCTTTTTGACGGCCACTTCTCTTGAGGCATCGGAGTCCGTGGCAAGATAGACGATGCTGTGGGGACTTCTGCCCAGTTCCTCCCTGAGCCAGTATTTTTTTATGAAGACTTCTTCCATTGCTGCACCTTGTGGCACTGTCGCATTGTCGCTGAAGTTTCTTTCAGAGAAGGTGAAATTCCTGTAGAGACTCTCCCCGTTTTAATGGCCTTGGCGGACTTCCTTACCACCGGTGCAGGGCTTAAAACAATTATTTACAAAATATTTTCCGCCATGGTATTTACTTTTTTCCCTGCTGTCGTGATACACCAATTAAGATAAGTATATCCAATTGGATATAAGAAACGGAGGAGCAATCTCATGATGACGAGTACGATGGGCGTTCCAAGCAGTGACATGTACAGCTATTATCCCAGCTATGGAGACAGCACTGCCACGAGCCTGCTGGGCCTCGCAAGCTCTAATATGTATAGCTATATGCCAAGCTACGGCGGAGGGATGAGCACGAGTCTCATGGGCTATCCCAGCAGCAACATGTATAACTATATGCCCAATTACGGCGGCTATGGCGGAGGGATGAGCACGAGTCTCATGGGCTATCCCAGCAGCAACATGTATAACT
>JAVHLM010000014.1:66058-97625 GCA_031082125.1 Candidatus Eremiobacterota bacterium | reverse complement strand
ACATGCCCAATTACGGCGGCTATGGCGGCGGGATGAGCACCAGCATGATGGGCTATCCCAGCAGCAACATGTATAACTATATGCCCGGATACAACACGGGTTACGGCGGCCTCGGCACCTCGATGCTCGGCTACCCCGGCAACTGCAACTATGGCAGCAACTACGGGAGCAACATGGGAGGCCTCACAGGCGGAGTGCTCGGCGCCGGCCTCGGCGGCTTCCTTGGCTACGGGCTCGGCGGCGGCTCCACAACGGGCGGACTGCTGGGAACCCTTCTTGGCGGAGGCCTCGGCTACATGGCAGGGAGAAACCTCTTCTAGAATTTTCTTTCAGTAGGATAAAAGAGGGACCGCAGGTCCCTCTTTTATTTATTCCCGAGCCGCCGGTTCGGCCTTGAATTTGTTAATCCTCTCCCTGTCAAGCCTCGATGCCCATGCCTTCCCCTTCACGTTGGGAAGACCCGCGCCCGTCGTGATGGCATTGAGTTCCTCGAATATCTCGAGGTAGTCCACAAACTCCACGAGAGGTATTTTTTCGTTGAGATAGACGCAGCGGTAGGGATCAAAATTGCGAAGGTTCAGGTCCAGGCGGGTCCAGTCCATGGTATCGGAAACAAGGCCCCGGGATGCCGCATATTCCCAGACCTTGCTCCCGGGGTACGGCGTGAGAATGTTGATGGCGGCAAATCCGAGCTTTCCTGCCTTATAATTATCAAAAGTAAAGCGGTATGTCGCCATGAGATCTTCGGCGGTCTCCCCGGGAGCCCCTATGATAAAAGAGCCTTCCACCTTGATATCATATTCGAAGCAGAGATCAAGGGCATGCTGAATCTCCGCGACGCTGAGCTTTCCATCCTTGTAATACTGGAGAATGGGCTCTGACCCTGACTCGGCCCCGACAAAGACCTTGAGGACCTTCATTGCCTTGAGAAGCTTCACTGACTCCTCATCCAGTAGATCGGCCCTCATGGAGACGCCGAAGCCCACCCTGCCCCTGAGCCCTTCCCTTTCAAGGCCCTCCACGACGGCCGCCAGGCGGGTTTTGCTTGCGCAGAAGAGGTCGTCCTGCACCGCAATAATATCGCTGTGGTAAGTATTTTTCAGGTACTTTACCTCCTCTACAAAGTAATCGACGGAAGTCTGCCGGTATTTTGAACGGGCGATTGAGCAGAAAATGCACCCGTAGGGGCATCCCCGTGAGCTTATGACCCACTTTATCCTCCCCTTGAGGTCCCAGTGGGAGCGGTCCGGGAAAGGAAGGCTGTCGAGAGGCTCAATGAGAGGCCGGGGGGGCGTGCTCACGAAAGCCCCCTCCTCCTGGTAGGCAATCCCTTTTATCAGGGCCAGATCATGGGGCTCATACCTTCCCTTGGCGTCCAAAAGCCTGACGAGCTCAAGGAAAGTCTCCTCCCCTTCTCCTATGACGGCGACATCAAAGACTCTATCGAGCACATGGTGCATATGGGTGGCATGGGGACCCCCCAGTATGACGGGGATTCCATGCTCCTTCTTCAACCTTGTCGCCAGTGCCAGCGCCCTTGGATAATAGAGGCTCATCGAGGAGATTCCTGCCATGTCGTAGCGGTCATCGGGGATCTCAGAGAGGCCGTCCACAAGGGTAAAACAGACTGTGTCGCCCATATGCTTTTTCACGTAGGCAATCAGGCAGAGGAGCCCGAAAGGCGTGGCAAGCTCCTGGTTGGTCTGTTCATTGATATTCTGGGCGACAAGCAGGATATGCATGATCAAGAGATTCTATTTTCCTCTCTTTTTCCCTTGCCTCTTCCATGCCCTTTAAGGTAAAATATATCTGAATCCATCATGATCTCAAAAAAGGAGTGAACCCTTATGAAAAACGACAAAGTCGATTTTATCATGAACGGCATTATGGCACTGATCTTTTCCATCGTAGCCTCGTCGGGAATAATGATGCTCTTCTCCCGGCCGGGGCCTCACCCGCGGGATCTCTTTGAGTTCCTCCGCCACCCCATCATGCCGCCTTTCAAGATGCTCTTGAAGATCCATGTCTGGTTCGGCCTTATCCTCACTATCTTTGTCATCACCCACGCAATACGCCACTGGAAATGGATCACTGCAATGATTGCATTGATCAACGAGGACTGCAAAAAGCAGAGCGAAGCCGTGCCTGCCGACACGACGCCTCCTTCTCCCCCTCCGGAGAACCTTTCAGAATAAAAAAGGATCAAGGCCACCTCTCTGAGAAACTATAGATAATAAATAATCGCGAGAAGCGAGGTGGCACTTATGGGACAAATGTTTACCCATGATGTGCTTATTTTAGGCACAGGGATAGCGGGACTGCGTGCAGCACTTGAAATAAGCATCAGGAGCAAGGGAAAGGCTGATATTGCCCTCATCTCGAAGGTACAGCTCATGCGTTCCCACTCAGTCGGCGCCGAAGGAGGCACCGCTGCAGTGCTCCGCCCTGAAGAGGGCGACACTCTAGAGCTCCATGCCTGGGACACCGTGAAGGGCAGCGACTTTCTGGCCGACCAGGACGTGGTGGACCGCTTTGTGCGCCTTATGCCGCTCGAGATCAAGAAGCTGGAGCACTGGGGGATCCCATGGAGCAGGCGTGAAGACGGCCGCATCGACCAGCGGCCTTTCGGGGGCCACAGCTTCCCGAGAGCCGTCTATGCCTCCGACAAGACCGGCTTTTTCGAGATGCAGACCCTCTATGACACCCTCACGCGCTTTGACAACGTGACGCGCTACGATGAGTGGTTCGCCACCTCGATAATTCACCGCGACGGCTCCTTCTGCGGCATCACCGCCATCGACATGACAAGCGGCGAGTTCATCACCCTGCAGGGGAAAGCCCTTATCATTGCCTCAGGAGGAATAGGCCGCGTCTCCGGTTTTACCACCTACTCATACAGCTGCACGGGTGACGGCTGCGCAATGGCTTACCGGGCAGGCATTCCCCTCAAGGACATGGAGTTCATCCAGTTCCATCCCACAGGCCTCATTCCCTCGGGAGTCCTCATGACAGAGGCATGCCGCGGTGAAGGCGGCTTCCTTAAAAACAGCAAGGGGGAGCGCTTCATGGAGCGTTACGCCCCCAGCCGCATGGAACTCGCGCCCCGTGATATCGTCTCAAGATCGATTATGACTGAGATAAAGGAGGGGAAAGGATTCAAGGGCCCACGGGGTCTTGATTATATTCACCTCGATCTCACCCACCTCGGCGCAGCATGCATAAACGAGAGGCTTGGCTTCATCCGCGAGCTCTCGATGAAGTTCGTGGATATCGATCCCATTGAGGAGCCCATTCCCATCCGCCCCGTGTGGCATTACCTGATGGGAGGCATCCACACCGACAGCAACTACGGGACCCCGATGAAGGGCGTATGGGCTGCCGGAGAAGCGGCATGTGCGAGCCTTCATGGAGGAAACCGCCTCGGCACCAACTCCACCGCCGAGTGCCTCACCTCCGGCCAGATTACCGGCGAGGAGACCTGGAAGTATCTGTCGGGAAAAGAGGGTATGCCCCAGGTCGATCAGGGCCAGGTGGATGATCACAGGAAGCTCCTCTACGAAAGCCTTTATGAAGGTGATGGAAGCGAAAACACCTACCAGATAAGGAAGGACCTTCAGAACACCGTTGACGTGAGCCTGGGGGTATATCGCGAAGCGGGCCCGATGAAGGAAGGGCTTGAAAAGATAAGGGATCTCAAGGACCGCTATAAAAAGCTCCGTGTTCATGACAAGAGCAAGGCCTATAACACCGATTTCCTTTTCGCCATAGAGCTCGGCTTCATGCTGGACGTCGCTGAGATTGTCGCCAGCGGGGCCCTCACCAGGGAGGAATCGCGGGGAGGTCACGCACGGATTGACTTCTCTTCAAGAGATGATGATAAATGGCTCAAGCACACTCTTGCAAGGTATTCACCAGAAGGCCCGCGCTTTGACTACCTCCCCGTGACAATAACCAACTGGAAGCCTGTCGAGAGGAAATATTAGGAGGGCACCATGAAGTCTCCCGGAATATCTTACCACACGCACCCCAACAGGATGGGGATCACCGGATGGATTTACGGCGGCCCCTACCGCTTGGAGCGCTTTCTTTATACAATCCACAGGGCCACGGGGCTGGGAGTGCTCCTCTACCTGGTCATGCATATCGGGGTCACATGGTTCAAGAACGATCCCGGCACCTGGAAAATCCTGATGGATATGCTGGAGATGCCGGCCTTCAGGTTCGGTGAGTATATTGTCTTCTTCGGCGTCGTGTTCCATGCCATCAACGGCATCAGGCTCATTGTGGGAGAATTCGGCTTCCTGATGGGGAAGCCGAAGATGCCCGTGTATCCCTATCCCCTTGCCCTTCTCCGCCAGCGCCCCTTCCTGGTGGCGCTCATGGTCATCACGGGCATCCTGGTCATATATGGCGCCATTGAAATCATGGGTCCCATGCTGATCCAATGAAGAGGTGAATAGTATGAGAGAGTCGAAACTCTGGTTCCTTTTCATCGCCGCAGGGGTGGTCATGATAGTCCTCCTCGCCGTGCACATGGCGGTCATGCACCTTGACGACCTCATGAAAGCGGTGGGCCTCTCGCAGGGCGACGTGCTGAGCGCTGAATCAGTGGCGGAGCGCTCAAAAGATATCCTCCACGTGATCCTTTACGTGCTGCTTCTTGCAACGGCACTTTTCCACGGCTTTTACGGCCTTCGCTCCGTCGTAAGGGAGCTTCCTCTCAGCAAATTCCTGAAGGATCTCTCCGAAGTGGTGCTTCCTACGGTAGGCGTCATCTTCTTTCTCTGGGGAATGACTGCGATAATATTAGGATATATCAGGTGAGTGTGAGAACTATGGAAAAAAAACATAAGGGCGATCAGTTTATCGGCAGGGAGATAACCTTCAAGGTCCTCCGCTACGATCCAGGCAGGGACAAGAAACCTTACCTGAAGGCATACCAGTTTGTCCTGGAGAGGGGCATGACGGTCCTGGACGGCCTCATGCATATCAAGGAGACCCAGGACAACACCCTGGCATACAGGAAATCCTGCAGGATGGGCGTCTGCGGCTCATGCGGCATGCTGGTGAACGGGAAGCCCGTCCTCGCCTGCCAGACGCAGATATCGGAGCTGGGCAGGGCCGTCGTGGAGGTCAGACCTCTCCCCAACTATCCTCTCATAAGGGATGTGGTGCCCGACCTGACGCAGCTCTTTGACAAGCACCAGCATATCAAGCCCCATATCATAAGGGAAAACTGGGAGGAGCAGGATTCTCCCACGGCGGAATATCTCCAGACCCCTGCTGAGCTGGAACAATACCTGCAGTTCTCTTACTGTATCAAGTGCGGCTGCTGCATCGCCGCGTGCCCCACCTCATCAACCGACGAGAGCTACATAGGGGCCCAGGCCCTTGGCCAGTGCTACCGCTATGCCATCGACTCCCGCGATGAAGGCTTTCAGCAGAGAATCCCCCTTGTTGACTTCCCCCAGGGAATATGGCGGTGCCATTTCCCGGGGGCCTGCTCTGAAGCATGCCCCAAGGGGGTCGATCCCGCCTTTGCCATCCAGCTCCTCAAGAAGGAGATAACCCTGAAGATCTTAGGAATGAAGAAAGACCGCCAGGGGGCAAAGCTTGCAGGTCCCCAGGAAAATCCCCGCGTGGTGGCCGATGTGCCTGCAGCCCCGCAAAAAACCGCAGGGAAATGAAACCTGGTACGCCATGGACCACATTCTCCTTATCGGCATCAACCACAAAAACGCCCCTGTCGAGATAAGGGAAATATTTTCCTTTGGTCAGGAGGGGACTGGCCTTTCCCTGAGGGAGCTTGCAAAGCTTCCCCTGGTGGCCGAGGGGGCCCTCCTTTCAACGTGCAACAGGACAGAGTTCTACCTGGTTTCCCCGGAGGGAACGAGGAGTCCCCAGGGCTACTGCCGGCTGCTGTGCCGGCTCCTGGGAGTTCCCTGGCAGCAGGTGAGAGCTTATTTTTATTTCCAAAAAGGCGCAGCGGCCGTGACGCACCTCTTTTCAGTGGCCTCGGGGCTGGATTCCATGATAAAGGGGGAATCCCAGATCCTGGGGCAGGTAAAGCAGGCCCTCGCCGCTGCCCGTGAGAGCCACGCAGCGCTGTCGGTTATCAACAAGCTTTTTCTCGGAGCCATAAGAACAGGAAAAAGGGCTCGTGCCGAGACAGGCATAAACCAGGGCTTTTCATCGGTGAGCTCAGCCGCCGTGGCTTTCGCCGTTGAGACTCTTGGCACCCTCTGCGGCAAAAAAGTTCTTCTTATCGGGGCCGGCACGGCGGGAACACTTGCCCTTCGCGCGGTAGTTCAGGCCGGTGCAGGAAAGATCTACCTTGCCAACAGGACCTATGAAAAAGCCCGGATCCTCGGAAAAAAATACAAGGTGAAAAGCCTTCACATAGAGGAAGTGGGGGCCATTCTCCCTGAGGTGGATGTCGTCATCTCATCGGCAGCGGCGCCCTTCCATCTGATCACAGAAAGCTCTCTTCAGGCTGCCCTCCCCCTCAGAAAGCCCCTCCTGCTTATCGATCTTGCCGTTCCGCGCTCCATAGATCCCCTCATAGGGCACGTTGAAGGTGCCACGCTTTACAACATCGATGACCTTGGAGCCACGAGCGGCAGGTTCTCACAGGCATACGACGAGGAGAAGATATACAGGATCATGGAGGAGGAAAAACTGCGGTTTTTCCAGTTTCTCAGCACGAGAAAAGTCGTGCCCCTCATAAAGGAACTCAAGAGACAGTTTGAAGAGATAAGGACCCTCTCCCTCTCGAGGATCTCACTCATGTATAAACTGGATGATAAGGAGAGAAGGGCTTTTGAGAAGCTTTACAGGAAAATCATGCATCAGGCCCTGCACAGGATCATCACAGGCATAAAAGATATCAACAGCGGAGATTCATGCCCGTGATTCAAGCACCTTTTCCGCTTCACGTGCCATAGCCATCTCTTCCTGGCAGGGCACTACAAAAATCCTCACGGCGCTCTCAGGGGAGGCCATATCACAGGGGGCTCTATCAGAAGGCTCTTTATTTTCGTCTCTATTGATGCCCAGGCACTCAAGCCCGGCAGTACATCTTTTCCCCACAAAGGATGCAAGGGCGGGATCACCCGTCACAACCAGGGCGTCGAGCCCTCCCAGCGCTGCGATGTAGGCCCCCACGTACTTCTTAAAGCGGTAGCAGAATATGTCAAGGGCGAGCTTTGCCTTGTAGCTGCCCTCTTCCACTGCGGCCATAAGCTCATCTGCATTTCCCGATATGCCAGAAATCCCTGCCAGGCCGCTTTTCTCATTCAGCACCTGCCGGATTTCGTGGTATGAGAAGCCATTTTTTTCCATAAGGAACGTCACAATGGAAGGGTCAATATCACCACATCTTGTGTCCATGAAGAGCCCTTCCAGGGGGGTGAAGCCCATGGAGGTGTCGATGGATTTGCCGCCCCTGACGGCAGCCATGCTTGCCCCTTCGCCGGCAACGCATGTGATAAGGCGCAGCTCAGCGGCAGGCCTTGCGAGGAACTTTTCAGCCTCGAGGGCAAGGAAGTGGTGAAGCATGCCATGGAACCCGAAGCGGCGGATCCCGAACTTCACATAGTATTCATAAGGGATTCCGTACACATAGGCATAATCAGGAAGAGTCCTGTGGAAGGAGGTCTCGAAAAGGGCAAGGTGGAGCACCCCCGGAGCGAGTTCGAGAGATGCCTCGAGAGTGATGAGGCTGTATGGGTTCTCAAGAGGGGCCAGGGGGATGCACTCCCTTATGCCGTCCATCACGGGCTCATCGACGACGCAGTGGTTCTTGAATTTCTCCCCCCCGTGGACGAAACGGTGGGCCATGGCGTCAATCTCCCTCAGGCTCTGCACTATTCCGCCCTGGGGGGAGAGCATTTTCTCCATGGACAGGGCTGCCGCCTCCGCAAAATTTCGGGCCTGCACGGGGGCCTCTTCCCGAAGGCCCTCCTTTTCCGCCACAAGAAAGGGCTCTTTCCCTCCGATGCCTGTGATGGAAACCTTCATCGGCACTTTACCTCCGCTTGTGTCAACAAACCCCATCCGCAGTGAAAGGGTTCCCTTATTCTTGCCGGCCGTCACGACCATGATGTGCATGTCATCACTTCCTCTGTTCTGGTCTTTACTTTTTCCATAGATAAAGGGTACTCTCCTCGCAGGGCTCAAAACCGGCACGGCATGCCCATTGGAAGCCTTCCCCATCTTCCCTGGACACCGTTATGGAAAGAGCTGGCGCTTCAAGCACCACCAGGGCCCTGGCAGCCTTGCCAAGCATGGCCCGCGCGAATCCCTTTCTCCTGTGGGCGCAATGGAGGACCACAAGGCTTATCAGGCCTGAGTCGCTGCAAAGAAAGGCTCCCACGACCCGGGCTCCATGGAGTGCAACCGATGAGCATTCCGGGGGAAGAAAAAGGGGATCACCGTAAGGATCGGAAAAGAGATGGGAGGCGGTCCACTCAAGCCCCTGGGGTGAACTGTCACTCAAGAGAGATGCAAGGGAAGTGCAGGGATATTCTCTTAAGAGAGAGAGCACGATGCTCCGGTGAATGCTTTCCTTCCATGCCTCAATGCGGTATTCTCCCCCAGACTGCCCATTTACTTCACTGCTGCCGGAAGAGGCAATCGCCGCAGGAGATGCCTTCATCAGCACCCTGGAAAGGGCCGTAAAGCCATGGCGGGCGAGAATCTGAGGGCATTCCTCACAGGCCTCGCCGGAAATCCACCGGGGAAAAGGAAAAAGGATAAAGGGGCATTCCATCTCATCCCTCATCACCGAGAGAGCCCTTTCAATGAGGGCAGAAGCCATCTCGCTTCCCCGGGGGCCATCGACGACGAAGAGAAGCTTGATCTCCGGGGCGGTAAAAAAAATCACTCCCGCGATTTCAGCCTGCTCGCCACGGCACGCCACAAAACCCCGAAAGGCATGGACGGCCCGGTACAGGAGCTTTGCCGCATGATGGGCCTTTTCGTCCCCTCCGTGAAGAGATGCCTGCTCCATCACCTTGTACACAAAAGGATGGATTCTCTCATCATGCACAAGTTCCGTCAGCTGCCACTCCATAGCCCTGCCCCTCTCCAAGGTGAGGTTCGGGAAAACACCCTCATTTCCTGTCGGCAGAAAGAGAAGGGAACAGGCCGGGCTTCATTGAACCCCCTCTTATGCTCCAGAGCATATATGAAGCCCGAAAGGATGATGGCCATGTGCGTGCTGACCCATGATGAGATTCTCGCCGAAATAGAGAAGAAAGCCATAGTGATTACCCCTTTTAACCCTGAGCATGTGGGGCCGGGGTCCGTGGACCTCCACCTGGGAAACGAATTCCGTGTCTTCAAAAAGCTCCATGAGATTTATCATGTTGACGACAACTCGGATTTCAACGAAGTGACAGAGCTCATCCCGGTGAAGGACTATTTTGTGCTGATGCCGGGAGAATCGGTCCTTGGCATCACCGAGGAGCGGATCACCCTCCCCCCCTATATCTCGGGATGGCTCGAGGGCCGGAGCCGTTTTGCAAGGCTGGGCCTCATGGTCCATATCACGGCGTCGTTCATGCACCCCGGCATTGACAACCACCAGGTGCTCGAGCTGAGCAACGTGAGCCCCATGCCTCTGGCTCTTCACCCCGGCACCAAGATCTGCCAGTTCATCTTCCAGAAGACCATAGGAGAAGCCACTTACAAGGGTATCTTCATGCACCAGGACAGACCGTAACGGCCATGCTTCCAGGTGTTTACATTTTGTTAACAAATTATGCTTTACAGTCTGCCTCCGGATCTGTCATAATGAAAATGTCAGGTTTCAGGAATTTCATGCTTTCCCCTCTTCCGGGGGAGACAGAAGTAAAAAAGTGATCAATATATAAGGAGGTGCATCAGGGTGGATGCGGTAAACATGAAACCGGTTATGCTCAGCCAGACTGCCACACCGCAGAAAGCGTCGGATCTGAAGAAGATGGCCGATGCTCCTGCAGAGGCTGAACCGAAGGACACTGTGGAAAAGAACGAGACGGGATTCTGGGCTGACGTGAAGGCCAGCGCAAGAAAAGGCGCTGACATTTCCAGCCATGCCCTGGGAGGCTTTACGGGCCTCACACTGGCAGGCCTGGGGATCTACGTGGGCGCACTGGGCGGCGCGCTTGGCGGCGCCTACCTCGGCGGCGGACTGGGTCTCTTGAAGGCAGCAGCATCATCGAAGGGATTCCTGGGATTCTGGGGCACTGCTTTCAACACCTCGACTGCCATTGGAAAAGCAGGAATCCTCGCCGGCGGCGCAAGTGTGGGCTACGGCTCATGGCAGCTCGGCAAGGGAGTCGGCTCAGTGGTCGCCGCCATTCCGGGCGCCCTCATAGGCGGTGCCGTAGGAGTGGGCATAGCGATAAGAAACAAGCTCACTGGCGACGGGGGTGAATAATATGGACTCAATAGGCAGAATCTCCGGTCAGAATGTTCCCCTCAGCCAGACGCAGGACCAGGCGCCTGCCGCACCCCAGAAAGAGGCGGCACCCAAGGACAGCTTCAAGAAGGCTGAGAAAAGCACCCACGACAAGGTCTGGAAGGGCATAAAGGGATTCAGCAAGACCCTTTTTGCCGGCTTCGGCATGGGCAGCGGTGCCGTGGGAGGCTTCACCATTGGCGGCGCCATCGCTGCCACGGGAAATATCATCTCGGGCCTTTTCACCCACTCGCTCACCATGGCTGCCGCAAGCTCGGCAGGCATCACGGGCGGAGTTATTGGAGCAGTGGTCTTCGGCGCCTGCGGCATGATGGGCGGCTATCAGTTCGGAGATGTGGCAGCCGGCGCAGCCCACAAGGCTTATGATTTCGTGGCAGACAAGCTGAAGAGCTGATACAGGCATTTTGATGGTACATTGAAGGAAGGCTTCCGGGCCTTCCTTTTTTATACTCCGGAGCATACCTGACGTCATCATCATAAACTCAGAATATCCGATTTTCTTGTTGAAAGTGAAAAGGAGGTAGCCCATTCAAGGAGAATCTTCTTTTGTTCACAGGAGGTACCTGTGAGCAGGGAGTTCATGCACCTCGGAGAGAGAAAAGTTGAAGCAGCAAGGAGGAATGCTACCGTGACCCTTACCCAGAAAAATCCCGGCACCCCTTCCGGTTATGCCTGTATCAGGATAAAGGAAGATGCAGAGTTTCTCCCCCTATTCGGGAAGCTCTCGGCAGACGAGAGGGTGGCAGAGTGTGAAACCACCAGGGGAGACTATGACCTGATCCTCCTCATCAAAGGAAAAACTGATGAGGAGCTCGGGAAAGAAACGGCTGCCCTCAGGTCCATGAAGGGCATAGGAACCATGGTTTTTTCGCAGGTATCCTCGCGGGCTCTCCGGGAGCAGGGGAACCGCGAAGCCTGCCCTTACGGAGCCTATGCCTTCGCAGAAGTGGAGCCTGGCAGGCTCGACGCAGTATCCCGCCGGGTCTCCGCCCTGGAGAGCGTGGCAGCGTGTGCCACCCTTGAAGGCCCCTACCAGCTCGCCCTTATCGTTGAAGGGCCGAGCTACGGCCGGATAGATGAAATGGTAAGAGGTGCCATAGCCCCTCTCGAGGGAGTCCTGAGAGTACACCAGTGCCCTGTGATATAATGATCTGAAGCATACCACCAGCAAAACAAGGAGATGCCATATGCACACAACAAAAGAACACCACACCAGGGAAACACGCGGAGACGGAGGCGCCCTCTCGGCGTTCTCGCTGGCCCTCTGGAAATACCGGGGGGAAAAGGGGGTCCTCATCCCCCTCCTCCAGGCAGCCCAGGAGGAATACTCCTATATCCCCGCGGCGGCAATGGAAAAGATCGCCACCGTCACCTCCATCCCCATAAGCGAGATATACGGCGTGGTGACCTTCTACAAGCAGTTCAGGCTCACCCCGCCGGGAAAGCATATCATAAGGGTGTGCGACGGAACGGCCTGCCATGTGAACGACTCGATGACTGTCCTGGACAGCCTGAAAAATGTTCTCTCCGTTGAAGCCGAAGAGACGACAAAGGACGGCCTTTTTACCCTCGTGACAGTGGCCTGCCTCGGGTGCTGCTCCCTGGCGCCTGTCATGATGATTGACGAAAGCACCTATGGCCGCCTCACGCCGACCGCCATTGAGAAAGTCATCAAGGGATACAGGGAGGCCGAAGCCTCCCCGGCTCAGTAGAAAATCCACCATAAAGAAGAGGAATACACCATGAAAATTCTAGTCGGCACCGGCACCTGCGGGATCTCGGCAGGAGCCCTTTCTGTAATGGAAGCGCTGAAAAAAGAGGTCAAGGAGCGGGATCTTGAGATTCCCGTCGAGGAGACAGGCTGCTGCGGGATGTGCTACCGGGAGGTCCTCGTGGAGATCCGGGACAACGGCCGATCACGAATCTACGGGGAAGTGACACCCAAGAGAGTGAGCCGCATCCTGGAAGAGGACATCATGGGCCACAGCCCCGTTGAGGAATGGATCGTGAAGGACCACAAGGCCCGTGACGACGATTCTTTCTTTGCCCGGCAGAAAAGGATTGTCCTCAGGAACTGCGGCATCATCAACCCTTCCTCCATTGATGAGTATATAGCCCATGGAGGCTATGAGGCCATCAGGAAAATCCTCGAGAACCACTGGACTCCCGAGACCATCGTCGAGGTGGTGAAAAAATCGGGGATCAGGGGAAGAGGAGGAGCAGGCTTTCCCACGTGGATGAAGTGGAAGTTCGCCCATGAGGCGCCAGGCTCAAAGAAATACTTTATCTGCAACGGCGACGAGGGCGACCCCGGAGCCTTCATGGACCGCTCGGTGCTTGAAGGCGACCCCCACTCGGTCATTGAGGGAATGCTCGTAGGCGCCTACACGACGGGAGCCTCCGAGGGCTACATCTACGTGAGGGCCGAGTATCCGCTGGCCGTGAAGCGCCTCAGGAAGGCCATCAAGGACGCCAGTGCGATGGGATTCCTGGGAAAAGACATCCTGGGCTCCGGTTTTTCCTTCACCCTGAAGCTGAAGGAAGGGGCCGGTGCCTTTGTGTGCGGCGAGGAGACAGCTCTCATCGCCAGCATCGAGGGCCGCAGGGGGATGCCCCGCGTGAGGCCTCCCTTCCCTGCGCAGAAGGGGCTCTGGGGACATCCCACGACCATCAACAATGTAGAGACCCTTGCCAATATTCCCTGGATAATCCTCAATGGCGGCGATGCTTTCGGCGTGATGGGAATAGACCGCTCGCGGGGCACCAAAGTCTTTGCCATGGCGGGAAAAATCAAGCGGTCGGGCCTTATTGAGGTGGAGATGGGAATCACCCTCAGGGACATCATTTACCAGGTCTGCGGAGGCATAGTGAATGATCGCCCCCTCAAGGCTCTTCAGCTCGGCGGTCCCTCCGGCGGATGCGTTCCCACGAGCCTTATTGACACGCCGGTGGACTATGAGCGTATCACCCAGACCGGGGCAATCATGGGCTCCGGCGGCGTGATCGTGATGGATGACACGACCTGCATGGTGGAAGTGGCCCGCTTCTTCATCTCCTTCACCCAGAACGAGTCATGCGGCAAGTGCGTCTTCTGCAGGATAGGAACGAAAAGGATGCTCGAGATACTTGACAGGCTCGTTGCCGGGAAAGGCAAAGAGGAGGACCTCAGGATCCTCGAGGACCTGGCCCAGAAGGTGAAATCCACTTCGCTGTGCGGGCTTGGCCAGACGGCCCCCAACCCTGTCATCACCACCCTGCAGTACTTCGCCGACGAGTACAGGGCCCACATCGAGGGGCGCTGCCCGGCCCATTACTGCAGGGCATTGATCCGCTACGAGATTAGCAGCGAGCTCTGCCAGGGATGCGGCCTCTGCACCCGCAAATGCCCGACCGGGGCCATCACCGGTGAGAAAAAGAAGGCCCATGTCATTTCGGGAGAGCTCTGCGTGAAATGCGGCATCTGCAGATCCGTATGCCCGTTCTCAGCCGTCACCGCGATTTAGGAAAGAGAGGAACAATAGACAATGGCACCAGTCACCCTGACAATAAATGGAAAAACCGTTGAAGCCCAGAGCGACAGGACTATCCTGCAGGTCGTCCGGGATCATGGATTGGACGACATTCCCACCCTCTGCTATGAAGAGAGGCTCGAGCCCATCACCGCCTGCTTCCTCTGCGTCGTGGAGGTCGAAGGGGCCCGGACACTCTCGCCCTCGTGCAGCACGAAAGTCGTGCAGGGCATGGTGGTCCACACAAGAACAGAGAAAGTCCTGGAAGCCCGGAGGGCATGTCTGGAGCTCCTGTTCTCCGATCACCCCGCCGACTGCGTGAGCCCCTGCGCCATGCGCTGCCCCGCAGGCATCGACATTCAGGGGTACCTTTCCCTTACCCGCAAAGGTCTTTACCGCGAGGCCGTGGAGCTCATCAAGGAAAAGAACCCTCTCCCAATCATCTGCGGGAGAGTGTGCGTGAGAGAGTGCGAGGTGGGCTGCACGAGGCAGAACGTGGACGACCCCGTGGCCATTGACCACATCAAGCGCTTTGCTGCGGAATCAAATGAAGGGCGCTCATACCGCCCACGCAGGAAAGGCCCCAAGGACCATTCCGTGGCCATAGTGGGAGGAGGTCCCGCAGGCCTCTCGGCTGCTTACTACCTTGCACGGGAAGGCTATTCGGTGACTATCTATGAAGCCATGCCCTTCGCGGGCGGGATGCTCCGCTACGGCATCCCGGCGTACCGCCTTCCCAGGGAGCTCATAGACGAAGAGATAGCCTCGATAGAGAGGCTCGGTGTCAAGATCCGCTGCGGGATGCGGCTTGGCAGGGAGCTCTCCCTCGACAGGATCAAGAAGGATCACGATGCCGTCATCATGACCATTGGCGCCTGGGGCGCCAGCGCGATGAGCATACCGGGCGAGGATGCCCCTGGTGTCCTCACGGGCCTTGAAGTACTGAGGCAGGCCTCGGAGGGGAGCCTCACGGAACTGAAAGGGAAGGTCCTCGTTATCGGCGGCGGGAATACTGCTATCGATGCCTCGCGGACAGCGCTGAGGCTTGGTGCCAATGAAGTGATAATCATGTACCGCAGGACCGAGGCAGAAATGCCCGCCCACCACGAAGAGATAGAGGCAGCCCGCCATGAAGGGGTGAAGTTCCGATTCCTCGTGGCGCCTCTCAAGGTGGTGACAGGCCCCGAAGGGAGAGTCCGGGGCCTGGAGCTTCAGGAGATGAAGCTGGGCGAGCCTGACGCGAGCGGCCGCAGGAGGCCTGTCCCCGTCCAGGGCTCGGAGTCTGTCGAGAAATGCGACTGCATCCTCGCCGCCATCGGGCAGTACCCCCTTGTGGACAAGGAGAAGATTGCTGAAGGCGAGATGGCCTGCCTTGACGTGAACAAGAAAGGATGTATCGCCGTGTCGGAAGTGCTCGAAACGAATATCGGCGGCGTCTACGCCGCCGGTGACGTGGTGAGCGGTCCCGCCACGGTGATTGAAGGCATCGCCGCCGGGAGAAAAGCGGCGTTCCGAATCATGGAGAGCCTCGAGGGGAAGAAAGAGAGCTCCATCACTTTCAGCGCTGCAAGGGAAGCCCTTATTCCCCTTTCGACGGGCTATTTCAGCTCTGTTTCGCACTCGTCAAGAGAAAGGATGCCGGAAAGGTCCGCAAAGGAGAGGACAAAGGACTTCAACGAAGTGGAGCTCGGGCTCTCCCCGCAGGCCGTGGAGCATGAAATAGAGCGGTGCCTCACCTGCGGCTGCCTGAAAGCTGAGATCTGCGACCTCAGGAAATACGGCGAAGAGTATGGCGCGAAGCCTGACCGCTATAAAGGCCAGACACGCAACGACCGTGCCGATATGCGCCATCCCCTCATCATCATAGAGCCTGCCAAGTGCATAAAGTGCGGGCGCTGCATAAAAACCTGCACCAACATAATCGGCGACGGTGCCGTAGGCTTCGTGGGGCGGGGCTTCATCACCACTCTTCTACCGGCCATGGAAAGGCCTCTTGCAGAGACCTCATGCGTGGCCTGCGGCAACTGCATAGATTCCTGCCCCACAGGCGCGCTTGTGGCCAAGGAGCCCCTCCTGGCCCGTGCAGGGGACCTGGTGAAGGAGCATGAGACGATCTGCAGCTTCTGCGCCGCAGGGTGCCGCCTCAGGACACGGAGCTTCGGAAGGGACGTGAGAATAGAGGGAGCCCGCGACAGGAAGACAGGAGCCGGCGATTACCTCTGCATCAGGGGACGCTTCGGAAGCCCCCTTCTTTTCACCGGTGAGCGCCTTAAAAAGCCCATGGTGAGAGAGAAGGGAACACTTACCACCGCCTCATGGGAAAGAGCCCTTGATCATACAGTGGAGAAGATCATGGAGATAAAAAGAAGCTCGGGCTCCGACTCGCTGGCAGTCTTTCTGTCGCCCAGGCTCACCAACGAGGAGCTTTACGCGGGCATGAAGCTTGCCCGGGAGGTGCTGGGTACAGCGAACATTGGTTCTTTCAATGAGATAGCTTCGGGAAGAGATTCCCATGGTCTTGATTCCCGCCTGGGAAGAACCTCGTCAACGACCTCGGTGGAAGCCCTGGATAAAGCCAGGCTGATAGTCGTCATAAACAGCAACCCCGAGGAAAGCCATCCCTCCTTCGGATGGCGCATCAGGGAGGCCCGGAACAGGGGAGCGCGCCTTGTGGTCGTAGGCTCGAGGAAAATAAACCTCTGCCGCGAGGCCGACCTGTGGATCCAGCCCCGGAGAGGCTCAATGACGCAGCTCCTCACGGCATTGATGCATGAGATGGTGAAGGGAAGCCGCTTTGACCGCAAGTATGTTGCCGGGAAGACCGAGGGATTTGAAGAGTTCTCGGCCTTTCTCTCGCCGTTCACCCCCGAGGCCACGGCATCCCTTACAGGGATACCTCCTGCCGATATCGCCGCCCTGGTAAAGCTTCTCTCGAAAGATCGCGGAAAAATTATTGCAGTGTATGACACCGACAGCACCATCGACCGCTCGACCGGCGATATTGAAGCTCTTGCAAGCCTCCTTCTCCTCACCGGGTCAATCGGGAAAAGCGGCTCTGGCCTCCTGCTTGTCAATGAGCAATGCAACAGCGCAGGCTTATCCCTCATCGGCGCCGGAAGAAAGCCGATGACGAGAGAACAGCTCAAGAAGCTTAAAGCCGTCATCGTGTTCGGAGAAAATCCCATGGCAGGGGAGTCCCTTGCGGGCTCGATGGCCCACCTTTCCTTCGTGGGAGCCTTCGATATCTTCCCTACCGAGACGACAGGCAAGGCCCACGTGGTACTTCCCCTCTCGGCCTCCATCGAGAGCGGGGGAAGCTTCACCCGCTTTGACGGGAAAGTGCAGCGCTTCAAAGCTCTCATGAGCCCTCCCGGCGGCAAAACCACCCTGAAGGTCATCAGTGATCTGGCGCAGCGCATGGGCCATCCGCTGGATATATCAGAGAAGGCTCTCTCCCGTGAGATAAAGGCTCTCATGCCCTATGGCTCATCTGCGTCATCGGAAGCGCTCTTCAAGGGGAGATTCCCCTGCGAGAGCGGTAAGGCCCGCCTGATGCCCTACTCCCTTGACGGTCTTCCCGCAGGAGAGGGAGAGCCCCTTGAGGACTCATTGATGAAGTGTTACAGGGAATGGGAGCGGAAGCTCTTTACAGGCAGTGAGCGCGAGCTCTGCACCGTATCATAGGCTTTAAGGCCTCTTTGGAGTTATTGCAGCGGCTCGGTGTTTACCGGGCCGCTTTGCGTTCCCGATACCCTGCTGGTGCATTACTGGAATGGCTTGAAATCCTTATCAAGTGACAGGGAACCCATCACTTCCTCGAAATAGGTCTTGAGGGATGAGAAATCCTTCTCAGGGGCGCCAAGGGTCACCACGAAGACCCACTTGCTCCTTTTTATATAACTGGAGGCAAAAGTCCAGGGTTCCCCCTGGATCACAATCTTCTCGCTGAGCCCCTCGATGCTCTCAAAGCCGGAGACCTGTCTGGTGCCAAGAGGTTTCCATGGTCCTCTTCTCTTCTCATTGAGAAGATCCACTGTCTTCTGGAGGTCCACAAAGATTTCGGACTTTATGGCTTCCACGGTGATGAAGGAGAGGTTGTAGGGATCCTTTTCCCTCGCGAGCATGAAAAAAGGCTTCTGGTAGGCAATCTCGTACCCCTCGGGGAGGCGGAGCCTCATCCCGAAGGTATCCTCACGGAGCACCCCGGGAGCCTCCTTCTGCCATGAGAGAGCCTGCCCCATTATGTCGGCTTCACGGGGGTTATAGAAATCATCTGAAAGGGCGGTCTTGAGGAAGAAAGCCCCGCATGCGAGCTGGCGGGCGGCTGCAAAGCGGTCCTCGTCGCCTGCTCTCCGGTAATAGTCTGCCATCCACCCCTGAGCCTCGGGATTCAGATCCGAGAGCGCCAGGGCCTTCCTGTAGTACCTGAGCGCTTCATCGGGCTTTCCTTTCCCGTCATAGACGGAGGCAGCCCTGGAATATGCCCAGGAAGCCCAGACAGGCCATTTCAGCCTTTCATAGACCCCGGCAAGCTCCCTGTAATAGCGGGCATTGGTGGAATCAGCGGCGCAGGCACCCCGGTAATTGATCATCGCCTGGAAAAGCTTCCCCTTCTGGAGAAAAGACGTTCCCGTCCGGTAAAAATCGTAGCCGCATTGTTTTCGATAGGCATCGTAAGCCCCCGGGGAGTCAAAGATGACCAGGATATTGGTGAGGCCCCTGGAAGTGGTCTTCAGGGAGGAGCCCCGGTAATAGAGGGCACAAGACCCGCCGCCGTCAAGGTTCATCGCGTCGGTGCAGCCCAGGGCCTTGAAAGCCCCGGCAAGCTCTGAGAGCGAGACAGCCCCCCTGCTTGCAAGAAGGATGAGCTTCCTGTCAGCGGTAGCTCCCACTGCGCAGCGCTTTGCCATGCCGGTAATGCGCCTGTCGGAGAAACCTTCCATCTCAGGATTGATGTCCTTGAAGCCCTTTCTGAGAAGGGTGGGTCCCGCCGCGAGAACCGTCTCGTGTTTTCCCCACTCAAGAGAAAAACCCTGAGGCACCCTCGCAAAGGTCACCTCGTTCTGGGGCGTTATAGCCATGGCAGTGCCCACCCCCCCATAGTGGATGAGAGACCCGAACATGACCAGGTCGCCTACGGGGATATGGGAGGCCATGTTGAAGTAAGTCCCTGTGATGGCCGCCGCAGGCCGGGAATACCTCACAAGGCCCCCGAAGCCTGCGCTCTTCATGGGAAAGCCCCTGGGGACCTGGATGGTGATCTTCACGTTCTTGCTTGAGAGATCGACCCATACCGTGTCATACACATACTTCCCATGGACAAACTTGCGGTACGAGAGAGGCCCTGCAGAAAGGGGGGCTGCAGCGCTCCAGAGAATCACGATTATAAGAAGACCATACCATGCCTTGCTCAAGGCATTACCTCCTTGAAAGCGGATTTCCCGGCGAGACTTCTCCCGGGCTTAAGAAATGACGAAGACATATTCTCGATATATCATGCCCCTCCTTCCCCCATACGCCCAAAGATTAACATTTATTTAACATCAGCATATTTACAGGAGAGCTCTCTATCTGAGATAATAGGAAAAGGAAGAGTTTATTCCCGGGAGACTTGAAATCATGGATATGAAGAGCGTCGGCCACACCATAGGCAGCATTCCTTCGAAGATCAAGGAGTATGCCAAGCCCCGACCAGAAACGCAGGAAGATCTCGGCGAATCCTCGCCTGTCTCGGCGTCAATCGCCGGCGCAGTGGAAGGCTTTATTGCCGGCGGCCCCGTCGTATCGGCAGCCGGTGCCGTAGGCGGCTACCTGGGCGTCAAGGCCGGCGAAGAAGGCTCAGTGCTCCCCGCGGTCTGCAGGGGCGTTGATAAGATGATCAACGCCATCGTGCCGGGGAAAGAGGATATCCGCTTTGCCAGGAGACTCGGCGACAAGTTCATCTCCCAGGGCTCCTTCATGAAAGCCATTGGAAACGGCGCCGCCGTCGGTGCCGCCGTGAGCACTCTTGCCCTTGCGGGAATTGCCGCAGTGGCCGGGGCCCCTGTCGCCGCCACAACCCTTGTGGCAGGGGGAATCCTGGGCGGTCTCTCGGGCGTGGCCGGCACCCTGTCAGGAAGCAGGAAATCCACTACCCGCGACGGGGTGTACGGAGGCTACCTCACCGGCATGCTCGCCGGTACTGTGACTGGAAATCCCACCATGATGATAGCCGGAGCTGCCGCGGGAGGAATAGGCGGCAAGGCCGCTAAGCCCATAGGGCGGGCACTACTTGGCGCCCTTGCGGGCCTTGTCACCGGGGCTCTTACCGGTGTCTTCGGAGGGCCTGCCGGCATGGCCACAGGCGCAGTCACCGGGGCGCTCGTGGGAGCGGCAGGAGCCGTCGCGGGACCTCCCGTTCGTCAGATCATGAGGAACGCCACCGATGACATAGCCAACGCCGCCACCAAGAAGCTTGGGCCTTCAGTGAAAAACAAAATAGGCACCAAGGGCAAGGTGAGCCTTGGCGCCCTTGCGGGGGCACTCTCCCTCGCCCCCCTCGGCCTCATCTTCGGCCCCCTCGTGGGCGGCGTCCTTGTGGGCCTGGGAATCGGTGCAGGCGCAGGAGCCCTCATGGGATCGCTGAGCACCTACAAGATGGTGAAGAGCCAGGAAGCTGCGGAGGCCCTGAAAAAAGAGCAGCTGCAGGTCCAGGCTGAGGTCCGTGAATGGAAAGCCGCGCAGCCCGGGGAAAAATAGGAGCCCGCTTTTCAAGCCGCCGCTGAGAAAAATCCGAATCCTCTGTTTCATTGCCTTTCTTTTTCTCATGTGCTATGATAGGAAAACCATGGAATACTGGAGAGAGAGCCCTATGAAAAAGGTCTGCATATTCGTGCTTTTATGCCTCCTTCTTGCACCCCGGTGGGCCCGGGCTGAATCCTTCACGGGGAAAGTGCTGTCGGCCCTTGACGGCACCAATATCCTTGTAAGGAGAGATGACCGGGAGGTGAGCGTGAAGTTCTACGGGATAGAGTGCCCCGAGATAGGCCAGGCCTCCGGAGCGGAGGCGCAGGATTATGTCAGGGGGCTCCTGGTGGGCAAAGATGCCTTTATTGACGTGAAGTCCGTGGATCACAGCAGACGACTGGTAAGCCGGGTCACTGTCGATGGGAAAGATGTGTCGCTCGACCTTGCGAAAGCCGGCCTTGCATGGTATGACAAAAAGGCGACCTATGAGCCTTCGCTTCAAGCTGCCGTAGAGGATGCGAAGAAAGAGAAAAAGGGCCTGTGGGCAGAAGAAAATCCCGTGGCTCCCTGGGATTTCCGCTGCCAGAGCCGGGGCATCATCCCCGATTTCTCTGCGAAAAGCTACCAGGTGCCTTCGTCGTCAGGCGGCGGCAATGGCTGGGGCTTTGATCAGCAGCCCCGGTCGGATTATGGTATGAAGCCCTTTCAAAACCCGAGCGCCTATGAAAGCTCCTTCAAGACTATCCTCCTTCCCTCCTCGGCGCCTTACCGCTACTATAACCGTTGGGGATATTACTACAACACCCCGGCGATTTACAACAACGCCCCTCCGCCGGGCGTCACCCCCTGACTCACTCCCTGCCTCCCTTTTCCTTCAGGAGGTTCGCGATATCCTTGCGTTTCTCGTCGGCGGCAAGCTTCAGGGGTGTTCTCCCCTTGCTGTCCTTCTGGTTGACATCGGCGCCTTTTTCAATAAGGAGGAGCACCACATCCTTGTGCCCCTGGAGTATGGCTTCATGAAGGGCTGTATAGCCATCCTTATCCATCAAGGTCAGGTCGGCTTTTTTCTCTATCAGATACTCCGCCAGAGACTTATGGCCGCCGAAGGCGGCGACCATGAGGGGCGTGACAGCCTCGTTATTCTTGCAGTCGTTGACATCAGCGCCTTGCACCACGAGCTTCTCCAGCACTTCTTTCGAGCCCCCGCTGGCGGCGGCATGAATGGCCATGAAGCCGTAATTGTCACGGAGCCCTTTATCGGCACCGTGCTCCAACAGCAGAGAGACCACTTCTGGCGAGCCCGCTATGGCGGCTTCAAAAAGGGGCGTTCTTCCCTTGCCGTCTTTTGAGTTCACCTCTGCCCCTTTCTCGATAAGGAGCTTTGCCATCTCCACGTTCCCCTCGTGGGCGGCGAAATCAAGGGGAGTCTTTCCATTCGAGGTGCGGGCATTGACCTTGGCGCCCTTTTTCAGCAGCAGCTCCGCGATTCCCCTGGAGCCTCCCAGGGCCACCACGTGGAGAGGCGTCCTTCCCTCGTTGTCAATGTTGTCAACCTTTGCACCGGAGTCAAGGAAAAATCCCACGAGAGCTGCGTTGCCGTCAAGCGCGGCAAACTCAAGCGGTGTCTGCCCTTCGTTGGTCTTATCCCCCATATCGGCGCCATGCTTGAGGAGGTACTCTGCCACCTCCTTTTTTCTCACCCAGTGAATCGGCGCCCTCCCTGTAGTATCCTGATCGTTGACGCTTGCCCCTTTGCTCACAAGGAGTTCCACAATGGGAAGGCTCCCCTCATAGGCGGCAAACACGAGGGGCGATTTTCCGTCACGGTCCTGGGCATCGACATCGGCGCCCTGCGCAAGGAGATATTCCACGAGGGCCTTGTTTCTTACCGCTACGGCCCAGTGAAGGGGCGTCCTCCCGTCCTTCTCCTTCTCCTTGACAAGCGCGGGGTGAGCTTTGACAAGGGCTTCCACCTTGTCATAATCAGCCTTCATGATGGCCGTCTGAAGGTCCTGAAGTTCTGCCGCCAGAGCGCAGGTGGCTATAATTGAGAGAAAGCAAAAGACCATAACAGCCGTCAATATCTTGTTCATGAGAGTGCCCTCCAGGTGGTCTTATTCCGCCTGCCGGAAGTGAAGAGAGGCCTGCGGTGTCTTCCATGAATATTCATTTTCCCGGAAAGGATTCCTGCGCGATGAAAAGTACCACTCCCCCTCACCGCTTTCACACTCTCACGCGCGGGCTTGAGAGCCGCCGACCATGGTTTTTGAGCAGGAAGGCACCACGGTTATGGATAATCAGAGTGAGGAGAATAATCCATGAAGCGAGGTAAGATATGCAGAAAAAGAGAGTCCTGGCACTTGGGGCCGGTGCAATGGGCCACGTGGCGGCAAAGACAGCTTCCTCCTTTGATGAAGTTGAGAGCCTCATCGTTGCTGATTTAAGTATCGATGCCGCTGGCAGAGTGGCTGCAGACTGCGGGCACAAGGCAAAGGCAGCCGCCATAAACGTGACAGACCGCCCGGCTCTTGTCTCATTGATGAGGGAAGCCGATGTGGTGATGAACTGTGTCGGGCCATTTTTCCGTTTCGGCCTTGGAATCCTTGAGGCCGCTCTTGAAGCGGGAGTGAATTATCTTGACATATGCGATGACCCTGAGCCTACCAGGGACATGCATGAACTCCATGAGAAGGCCAGGGAAAAGGGCGTCACCGCCATTGTGGGCCTTGGTGCAAGCCCCGGCATCACGAGCATGCTCTCGCAGACGGCGAGGGCCGCGCTTGATGAAACCCAGGAACTGATTGCAGGATGGAATATTGAAGAGGATAAGGATAAATTAGGCTTTTCTGCTGCCGTGGTTCACTGGATGCAGCAGTGTTCCGGGACTGTTCTGGAATGCGACGGGGGAAGACTCGTGGAGAAAAAGCCTCTTCAGGACGTCGAGCTTGAGTATCCCGGCAGAGGAAAAAGAAAGGTATTCACCGTGGGACATCCCGAGCCCGTATCATTTCACTATTCTTATCCTGACCTGAAGAGGTCCATCTGCGTGATGGTGATGCCGGAGATGCTGATAGGGACTTTCAGAGGACTGGCGCAGTCGATTGACCGTAATGAAATGACTCTGGAAGAGGCTTCAAAAGAGCTTGTAAGAAAATCTTCTGAGAGCAATCCGATTCTGGATGTCATTGTAGGTGCAGACCGCTTGTTGACGCCGAGGCTGCCACTGTTCTTTGTCATCGCACAAGGCAGGAAAGGGGAAAAAGAGGCCCGCGCCGCTTCCTCCATCAAGGCGATTCCGCCCGGTATGGCCGAGGCGACGGGGATCCCGCTTGCCCTGGGCACCCTTCTCTTTCTGAGAGGAAAAGTCAAGGAGAAAGGAGTCATTGCCCCCGAGATTGCCTTTGAGGCAGAAGAGTTTTTCAGGCTCCTCGCCCCCTACTGCACGGCTCCCTCGAGGCTCGATCCCTCGCAGCTCTTTGAAACGCTTGTTTTCTGAGCCTGCACCAGGGCAGTGACATAACCCCTCCCCCAGGAGAGTGCTGACGATCCCAAAACTTCAGGGTTTGAAATCAGTCTCAAACAGGGGGGGCAGACGCTCACTCCACATGAACGTTCTCCACTGAAAAACTGTGGCCGGCTGATTTTCGTTTCTGACCTTTCCGGATCCGCTTTCCGGGGAATCGACAGGCAGAGTCACGAGTCATAAATTTTTTTCACGAAACACATTCCGCCCGCCTTCAGCCACGTCTGAAACACGGGGAAACCGGCCCAATCCTACGCTCAGTGCCGCATTATGGCATTCAGAGTCATTTTTAACCTCATCGCCCCTTTCAGGCCCTCTGGATGGCATTCAGTGAAGGCCTTTAAACACTGTTGTGATGAGGTTTATAGCAGATGACCTGTTTGATATTTATCCACCAATATGCTATTATATAATTATGGATACGCATGATTCCCAATCCGTTGCTGCCCTTTTTCTCCCCGATGAAGAAGAGCTTCTTCACCTCGGTGATCCATTGTCCTGCAAGGATTACGAGGATATGCTCCTTCTTCCTGAGCCTCATGAGCTTCCCTCTGGGACCCCCTGCAGGCCTGAGCACCTCGTCAAGATCGCCAGGGAGGGCCTCATCCCCGAAGCCGAAAAGCTCACGGAGGATATCACCTTCGGCTCCATCGACAGGGACGAACGGGCAGCGCGCATTGATTTTCTGCTCTGTGAGGCAGTCCGCAGCCGCCAGGCACTGGACATTGTGCTTGGGGGCCTTCTTGTCACTCTTAAAACGAAAGGGGTTGATCAGTTAGGATACCGCTCCATGGGAGTCTTCGCCACGGAGCATCTCTCGTTCTCGGGGCGCACCGCGTCGGAGCTGATGCACAACTTCGAGCTCCTCAAGGTGCTCCCCCTCACCAGGGAGGCTTATCTTGAGGGAAAAATCGCGAAGAGCGCCCTGAGATCTCTCTCGAGGGTCATCACGCCTGAGAATGAGCCCTGGTGGCTCGCCATTGCAGAGGTGCGCTCCCTGGGCGGCCTTGAGCGGGAAGTGAAAAGGGCCCTCGCGGGAGAAAAGGCCGGATCGGCGAACCCTTCCGACGACGCTCCCGAAGCTGGGGATGAAGGCATGATGCTATATTTCAGCGTGGCGCCCTCCCTTGCCCTCACCTGGGACTTCGCCCTCTCCCTCTTCAGGGACAGGGAGCACTATGACGGGCCTCTTTCAGGATTCGTCGAGGCGCTTCTCGCGAACTTCCTGGCCTCGGGGAACTCTGATCCGCAGCTTCCGGCCCTTGATGCCGAGGGAAATCGCCCCATATTTTCCCGGGAGCCCCTTATGAAGAGGCGGAGGGGAAACCGCTGCATCAGCGATCCCGATGAGGCCGGCGGAGCGGACGGCGGGGAGCAGACCGGCGGCTCTCCCTGGGAGCTGCCCTGGAGCATCCATTTCCCGTCGTGGCTCGAAGAGTGCCGGCCGGGCAGGGAAGACGCCGGGGTCTCCGCCAGGGCGATTGCGAATCGCCTCCGGAGGGGCGCCTCTATCCGCCAGAGGCTCGAGGTGGCCGCGGGGATGCTCCTGCGGGCGATGGATGAGCGGCAGCTCAACCGCCTTCTCGGCTTTGAGTTCATCGAGGACTATGCAGGTGAGCGCTGCGGCTTCTCGATGGCGCAGACCCGCCAGCTCATAAGGCTCGCCCTGGGCTTCCGCCGCCACTCACTCACCGAAGACGCCTTCAGGAAGGGCGTCATCACCAGGGAGCAGGCGCGCCTCATTCTCCCCCTGGTGGACTCCAGGAATGAATCGCAGTGGATTGCCTATGCCGCGAGCGTGCCCACGGCGGACCTCAGGGAAGAGGCGGGGCGAGTTGCCAGGATCCTTGAATATGACTGCCTGGTCTCCCACAATTATACTTTGCTTCCCGGCCTCCGCTATCTCACCGACGAGAGGTTCCGGGGCCTTTCTCCGGAGGTGCAGGACTGCATACGTGATGGCTCGTGGTATAAGGGCCCCTCTCTTTGCTCTTCGTGGCCTCTCGCGTCAGACGACGAGAAGCTCATTGCAGGCCGCGACAGGCGCTTTGATGCGCCCTGGAGGTACTTCAGCGATGTCGATGAGATGATGGCCTCCGAGGCTTCCCTTGAAATTGAAAGAAATTCGAGGCTGTGTGCGGGGCAAAAAGCCCGGCAGATCTGTACCATCCCCCGGGGCGAGAATCCCGAGGAGACCTTCCTGGTGGACATCCTCACGGCGGGAGATCCCTCGCCGGCGGCAGGAAGCTCCATGATGATAAAATTCTTTCTCCCCCGGGAGCTCCTTGAAATCTGGAACCTGGCGGTCCATGCCTTTCTCGGCCGCCTTGCCCTCGCGGAAGCAGCCGACAACCTGGGCCAACCGGAAGAGAAATTCCTTGCAGCCCTCCTGGCAGACTACATTGTCACTGAGGGAACCTTGAAAAAAGCGGCCCATCATCACAAAATCCTGAAGCGCGACCGGTTTCGCTGCCAGACCCCCGGCTGCCGGTGCCGTCGGAATTTGCACGTGCATCACATCATCAGGCGCTCCCAGGGCGGCACCGATGACCCCTGGAACCTCATCGTGCTCTGCGAGGCCTGCCACCTCCACCTCCTCCATGGCCTGCGGACCCTCACCGTGAAGGGCAGGGCGCCCTATGATCTTACCTTCACCTTCGGCTCCCTCTCGGAAGGCACTCCATTCCTGGTCTATGAAAAGGGGCTCCTGGCAGGCTCCGGCAATTCCATGACATCTCGATGATAAGCGAAGTCAGCTCTCATTCCGCTTGAGGAAAAAACAGGAAGAAGCCGGGGCTCAAAAAAGATCACCACAGGCACAAGGGCAAACCGGGATCACCGCCTGGCTTGACTCTCAAGATGACTTTCCGATATAAGTGAATCTCTCGCTGAGGATCCGGAGGATACCTCATGAAGACAGAGGATGAGAAGAAGGAGTCAGGCCTGATCACCTCAAAAATTACCATGGGGGATTCAGATAGAAAGTCCTCACGAGTCCAGCCTCACAGCGCCCTCAGGAGAGAGCTTATGAGATTTTATCATACCCTTATCACGTCAGCATGTATGATCTTCATTTTATCCCTTCTCTCCACGGGGAAAGCCCTGGCGCTGCCTGCCGGGTCCCCTCCGGTTCTTCAGGGCGAGATTTCCGGATTCGTGCAGAATGAAAAGAACAAGGTTATCGCCGTCACTGCGGACCAGAGAGCCGGGGACATGCGCAGGACGGCCCTGATCTTTTTTGACTGGGGTGCTCTCCGGATCATGTCCTCAACGACGGTGGACTGCTCCCTGCATAACCTCTCCTGGTCACCTGACGGCTCTACCCTGGCGGCGATCGGAGAGAAGCAGGGGATAATGCTTTTTACCGCAAAGGGGGAGTGCCGCCGTCTCTCAACCTTGCTGCCGGTAAGGCAGTTCCGGTGGAGCACGAAGAAGCCTTCAACCATTTATTATATCACCAATGAGAAATCGGACCGGGTCATGGAGCTGTCCACCGCGACCGGGAAGGAGAGGCAGATAAGGAAAGCCGACGATCTCATCAGCATTTTCGAGGTGAAAGGCTCCATGTGGTATGCGAGAAGAGTGAGGACAGACAAGCCCCAGGATTTTTACGGCGATGTGGAAGCCTGTGATATTGCCACAGGGAGCAGGAGGTTCTTTCTTCCTTTTTACGGCAGGGCGTGGGATTACCGGTATCTTGAGGTCTCTCCCTGCGGGAAATACTTCTTTTTCAGCGGCATGGCGAGCGCCGGGACCCTCAACGTGGTGGCAAGGAGGGAAGATGCCCCCCTTATATTCAAGAAGCCATACCTTTCGATCATGTTCCAGTACGGCTTTGAAGATCTTTATTCAATTTTGTGGCCTGGTATAGACAGGGTGAGAAGTCAGTATCATGAAGATGATGCCGTCGTGCAGCCCGGCGATGAACCATCATTTTTCCTTGATCTCTCGAGCGGAAGCAGGGGAAAGATAGCTGAAATCCCTTATTCAAAGAGCGATGGGGTCTTCCTGCTCACGTCGGAGGGACTCGTGATGAAAGAGCCCTCCAATGAAACAAAGCTGATCCTGCGCGGGAAGATGGGAAAACAATGAAGCGGCGAAAGAAGAGCTCATGGCTATTGCCGGGCTTGTCCAGAAAGCGCAGAAAAGGGGCGAGGAAGTGCCCTCATGGATTCCCCTGCTTCACCTCGCGATAATGATGAAATCCTTTTTATAGGAGCCCTTCTTCTTGTTCACGTAATTGAGGAGCGTCGCCCACTTGCCACCCTTCTCAGCGCCGACGGTGAGATTCACGGGGAAGCGCGTGTCCCCGGTGAAGGTGCTTCTGACAGTCACCGTGTTCTTCCCGGGCTTCAGGAACTCGTTGATCTCCACGCTCGTCGTGGCCGTGACGGTTTGCATGAGCTCGCCGTTTATCAGAACCTCGATTTCCCACTTGCCGTATGTGTCTCCATCGGCCTCCACCTTGAGGATATGTTTCTTCTCAAAGCTCTGGGGCGCCGACGACGAGCCGATGCCCTTCGCGTCAAAGGAGAAGCTCTGATTCACTGCCCCACTTTTTTTATTGGCAAAATTTACCACTGTCTTCCATGACGATCCGGAATTTCTGCCCACGGTGAGCCTCACGGTATAGGTATCCTTGATCCACTGGCCCTTGATGGTCGCCTTGTTCCTGCCGGGCTTGATGAAGGGTGTCACGTCGGCGTCGGCCCAGCAGTGGTAGGTTCCCACCTGGCGGTCGTTGATGGAGGGGATGAGCGTCCAGGACCCGAAGGTGCCGCCGTCAGCCTCTATTTTCAATATGTACTGCCCCTCCACGAGGGGTTCCGCAGGGAGACCCTTGTGCACCGTGAGAACCTCCTTGAGCACCTCTTCACCCTTGTCTCTCCTTGAGTAGTTGAAGGCAGTCATCCACTTGGCTCCCCTCTTGACGCCTATGGTGAGACGGACCGGCAGGGTCCGCTCAGTCCAGGCGGACTTGAGGGTTACGGTGTTCTTTCCCCACTTGAAGAAGGAAGTGACATCCCTGTCCTCCCATTTCTCAAGCTTGCCGACATACTGGTCATTGATCCATACCTCTATGTTCCACTTGCCGAAAGTGCCGCCGTCGGCCTCTATCTTGAGCTGGTGCTGGGGGAGGCTTTCCTGGGCAGAGAGCGGACAACTTATTGACAGGACCATGAGAGGGATAAAAAGGAAAAGAATTACCGCAGCCCCGAAAGGTTTTTTCATGGCCCACCTCCATGAGTTATGATGATTAGTTTTTTCTTCCCCGGAGAGGCAAATCCTTCAACATTTTCCTCGTTCCCCGCGGCAGCCCGAGCTTCTTACGCCGCACAGGAAGTGTTAATTTTCACAAAAATTTTTTGAGAAATACCCATGAGAGACTTGCATTATTGTCTATAATATATTATAATAAAAATATACTGTTTTATGTGTTCACATTTTTTACTGTTTAATATATGAAAGGAGCAGAATTACGATGGGCACCATACCGATGGACTGGCAAGGCGGATTCCAGGGAGGCTTTCCCGCAGGCTCTCCTGACATAGCGGGCCTGCAGCAGCGAATAATGCTCCAGCAGATGCAGTTTGCCGAGGCACCCAGGGCCATGATCCCGACCTCCATGGAAGAAGCCATGGCCCTTCAGGGTTACTATAACACCTGCCTTGGGCATATTCAGCAAATCCGTTATGGAAGCTTCGGAGTCTCTCCCCAGGCGGCCCGCTTTTATATGGGATGCCTTGGGCACATCCAGCAGCTTAGATTCGGGACACCCTTCCCGGCTCAAATCTTCCAGGGCGGCGGACTCCTGGAAGGAATGCCTTCGTCTTCCCTGTCATTGATGATGATGAGCCCGCTTCCCCAGTCACCGCAGCAGGCTTCAATGAGCTCGATGATGGCCATGATGATGGAGCAGCAGATGCAGATGCAGAGCCTGCTTCTCTTCATCTTTATGCAACAGCAGGCGCAGATGAACTGGATGCAGGAACTGCTGAGGCAGGGCCAGGGAAAACGGCCCTATTCACCTCCACCACCACCACAACCTGAGTCTTCAGGCGGATCGAAACCTGTTACAGTGCCTCCTCCCTCTCCAAAGCCGGTTGAAACAGTGGCTCCGCAGCCCGCAGTCAAGCCGCCTGCCACGGCTCCCGCACCGGTGGCAACACCCGCGCCTGCACCGGCTCCGGCTCCCGTGGCGCCTCCCCAGCCCGCGGCACCCGTCAACGAAGCACAGGCTTCGGCACGGGCAGACGCCGTCGCACTCCACAACGCCATGGCAGGGGCGGGAACCAACGAGACGGTCCTCACCAACATACTCTCCTCACGGAACAACAGCCAGATAAGGCTCATCAAGGAGGAATACCAGAGGCTTTATGGCCGTTCACTGGAAAACGATGTGAAGAGCGACACGAGCGGCAATTACGAGACAACGCTCTTGAAGCTCCTCGAGGGACAGAGAAGCGAGGCGCGGCCGACAGAAGCTTCTGCTAGGGCCGACGCTGAGGCGCTCCACTCAGCCATGGCAGGCCTGGGCACCAATGACACGGTCCTTATCAACATCCTCGCCACACGGAACAAGGACCAGATCGAAGCCATCAAGAACGCCTACCGCCAGACCTACGGGCACTCACTGGAAGATGACGTCAAGGGGGACACGAGCGGCACTTACGAAACCGCCCTCCTCACCATCATTAATAACGCACCCCCTGCCACGGCTCCCGCACCTGCAACTCCAGTGACACCAGCACCGGCACCGGTGGCAACACCCGCGCCGGCTCCGTCTGTGGCTCCCGCGCCTGTGGCGACTCCCGCACCAGCTCCCACTCCCGCACCGGTGGCTGCTCCGGCTCCCGTGGCGCCTCCCCAGCCCGCGGCACCCGTCAACGAAGCACAGGCTTCGGCACGGGCAGACGCCGTCGCACTCCACAACGCCATGGCAGGGGCGGGAACCAACGAGACGGTCCTCACCAACATACTCTCCTCACGGAACAACAGCCAGATAAGGCTCATCAAGGAGGAATACCAGAGGCTTTATGGCCGTTCACTGGAAAACGATGTGAAGAGCGACACGAGCGGCAATTACGAGACAACGCTCTTGAAGCTCCTCGAGGGACAGAGAAGCGAGGCGCGGCCGACAGAAGCTTCTGCTAGGGCCGACGCTGAGGCGCTCCACTCAGCCATGGCAGGCCTGGGCACCAATGACACGGTCCTTATCAACATCCTCGCCACACGGAACAAGGACCAGATCGAAGCCATCAAGAACGCCTACCGCCAGACCTACGGGCACTCACTGGAAGATGACGTCAAGGGGGACACGAGCGGCACTTACGAAACCGCCCT